>CALRZR010000019.1:0-57270 GCA_943372705.1 Opitutus sp. GAS368
CGGCGTCTCGTTCGCAAAATGCAGCTGCACGTAGTCGAAACCGGCCGCGTTGATCGCGGCGAGTTCGTCCAGCGAGGGCTCGACGACGACCGCGACTTTTTTGCGCGACGGAAGGAGCGCCGCCATGCTGCGATACTTCTCAAGACTGACATAACGCGGAGACTTCGGATAGAGAATGAAACCCAGATAGTCCGCCCCGGCGGCGTCGGCCGCCTCGGCATCGACCAACGAGGTTAGCCCGCAGACTTTGACTCGGATGCCGTTGACCATCGTCTGAACGTTCAAAACGAGTTCACCGAGGCGATCACGTGCGCCACTTGGGCATCGGTGAGTTCCGGGAAAATGGGCAGACTAACGCAGGTCGCCGCGGCCTTTTCCGCCACTGGGAACGAACCCACGCCCTTGCCCAGGCTCGCGTAACACTTCTGCAGGTGCAGCGGCACCGGATAAATCAGATCGGTCCCGACCTCATGCTTCGCGAGATGTTCGCGCAAGGCATCGCGGCGCGGATGGCGAATCGTGAACTGGTGAAAGACCGATTTTCCGTAGGCCGGTTGCTCCGGAAGACGCACGTCAGCGAGCGTAATCTCGGCGAGGTAGCGCGCCGCGATCGCCTGCCGACGGGCTGTCCAGGCGGCGAGGTGCGGCAGTTTCACGTTCAGCAGGGCACCCTGAAAGCCATCCATGCGGAAATTCCCGCCCACGATGTCGTGATAGTAGCGACGATCCGAGCCGTGCACGCGGATGTGCCGAGCCTTCGTATGAACCGCTTCGTCTTTCGCGACAAAGGCGCCGCCTTCGCCGCAGCCGCCCAAGTTCTTCGTCGGATAGAAACTGAACGTGCCCACGTCGCCGATTACGCCGACGGGCGTTCCTTTGTAGCGGGCGCCGACCGCCTGCGCGCAGTCCTCAATCACGTAGAGCCCGTGCTTGCGCGCGATGGCGATGATTTCATCCATGCGCGCCGGCTGCCCGAAAAGATGCACGACGATGATGCCCTTGGTGCGCGGCGTGATGGCCGCCTCGACCTTGGCTGGATCGAGGTTGAACGTGCTCTCCTCCACATCGGCAAACACCGGCGTCGCCCCCACGTAACTCACGCCCCACACGGTCGAGATAAACGTGAACGGTGGCGCGATCACCTCATCGCCCGGGCCGAACCCCGCGATCATACACGCCACATGCAACGGTGCCGTGCCGCTGTTCATCGCCAGCGCCCGCGGATAGCCGAGCGTCGCGGCAAACCCCTTCTCGAAATCTTCGACGTCTTTGCCGAGACAAAAGCGCGTCGCGTCGTAGGTCGCGGTCAAAGCGGCGAGCGCCGATTCGCGGAGCGCCTGGTGCTGGAGACTGAGGTCGAGAAACGGGACTTTCATGGCGTGATTCTTTTCACCAACGCTTCGACCAGACTGTCCAAGCTCGGCGTCTTCGCAGTGAAATCAATCGGCATGCCCACCTTCTTCATCGTCTCGCTGGTCTGCGGTCCGATGCTACCGGCGAGCGGACGTTGCGCTTCTTTCCCCAATTTGAGCGCGGCCGCCTGATCGACGAACGACTGCACGGCCGACGAACTCGCAAACAAGATGGCGTCGGCACCGCGCGCCCGAAAATCGGCGGCCGCAGGCTCAGCGGAAAGGTCAGTTTTCTCAGTCTTGTAAACCTGCAGGCAGTCCACGATCGCCCGAGCTTCCTCCAGTTTCACTACGATAGTCTCGCGATTGAGATTGCCGGTGATCACCAGCACCTTCGCGCTGTCGAGGCTGCCGGTGGCGATGAGGTCTTCGGCCAGCGCTTCGGCGGTCGCCACCTTGGGCTGACATTCCACCTTGAGGTGAAACCCGCGGACGGCGGCGGCGGTGGTGTCCCCGATACACGCGAAACGCAGCAGACCCAGCGCGCGGATGTCGTCAAAGAGCCGGAGAAACTCCTCCATGAAAAACCGCACGCCGTTGGCGCTGGTGAAAACAATCCAGTCGTAGCCGCCGAGCTCGAGCATCACGTCGGATAGCGGGTCCTTTTCGATATGCTTGGTGACCGTGATGAGCGGCAGCTCGACGACTTCGGCACCCAACGCCGTCAGTTTCCCGGAGAGCTCCGGGGCTTGCTCGCGGGCGCGAGTGACCGCCACACGACGGCCGGACAACGGAAGAATTTTGCTCATGGCAGGAGTCCGAAATGTTTCAACACGTGCGCTGCCGTGGCGGCCGGTTCGTTGAAATCAGCCTCGGTCAGCGACACGGTGCAGAGTCCGATGTTTTCGTGGAATAGGTGAAGCCTGCCCGGCGTTACGTGCGCGGCAAAAGCCGTGTGACATCCGCCGCCCAGTGCGTTTTGGAACGCGCGTTCGAGCGTGACATGGCGTGCCGTGGCCGCATCGAACACCGCGGCGAATTTCGCGGCGTCGGCCTCGCGGCATTGGATACCGATGGCGCCCTGCCCGACCGCGGGCACCATCTGGTCGAACTCCAGCGGCACAAACTCCACGCCCGGCCAACTCGAAATGCCGAGGCGCTTTAGCCCGGCGGCGGCGAGCACCGAGGCGTCGGCCACGTGAAGTTCGCCGATCTTGCGGAGGCGCGTATCGACGTTGCCGCGGATCTCGGTGAACGTGGCGTCGGGAAACAGTTTCGCGATTTGCAGGCGACGGCGCGGACTCGCCGTTGCGATGGTTTGGGGCGTGGTCACACCCGCATGGAGCACGAGCACGTCGCGCGTATCGGCACGCGGCATGTAGCCGCCGAGGGCCAACCCGGGAGGCATATCGCCCGGGAGATCCTTGGTGCTATGCACGGCGACGTCGGCTTCGCCGCGCAGGAGGGCGGCCTCAAGTTCGCTCGTGAAGAGCCCCTTGCCGCCCTTCTTTTCGAGCGACCATTCGGTCTGCTTATCGCCGGTGGTGACAATCTTCAGCAGTTCGGTTTCGACGCCGAGGTGCGTGCGCAGGTGCGCGGCGACCATTTCGCTCTGCGCGAGTGCGAGCGGACTTTTGCGGGTGGCGAGGACGAGTTTGGTCATCGGAAATAAAGAAGGCGCAGAGAGAATTCTCTGCGCCTCCCAAGTTCTTGGCAACTGCCCGGAATTACGAGTAGGAGGCCTGCACGCCCTTGATGTTCTTCTTGGTCATCCAAGGCATCATGGAGCGTAGGTAGGCACCGGTCTTCTCGATCTGGTGCTTTTCGCCCTTCTTGAGGAGCGCGTTGTAATTCTTGAGGCCGCCCTTGTGCTCCTTGACCCACTCTTTGGTGAACTGGCCGGATTGGATCTCTTTGAGGATCTTCTTCATCTCGGCCTTGGTGTTCTTGTTGATAACGCGGGGACCACGGGTGATGTCGCCGAACTTCGCAGTCTCGGAGATCGAGAAGCGCATGCCAGCAATACCGGACTCATACATGAGGTCACAAATGAGCTTCAGCTCGTGGAGGCACTCGAAGTAGGCCATCTCGGGCTGATAACCAGCCTCGACGAGGGTCTCGAAACCGGCCTGCACGAGGGCGCTGGCGCCACCGCAGAGGACGGCCTGCTCGCCGAAGAGATCGGTCTCGGTCTCTTCTTTGTAAGTGGTCTGGAGGACTCCGGCGCGGGTCGATCCGATGCCCTTGGCCCAGGCGAGCGCCTGCTTCTTGGCGGTCTTGGACTTGTCCTGCGCGACAGCAATGAGGGCCGGCATGCCTTTCCCTTCAGCGTAGAGGCGGCGGACCATGTGGCCGGGGCCCTTCGGGGCGACCATGATACAGTCGATGTCCTTGTGGAGCTTCACGAGGCCAAAGTGCACCGCGAGGCCGTGCGAAAAGAGGAGGGTCTTGCCCTTGGAGAGATTCGGGAGGATGTCGCGCTCGTAAACTTCGGCCTGCTTCATGTCGGGCAGACCGACCATGATGACATCGGCGCGACGCACCGCCTCGGCGGTTTCGAACACCTCGAAACCGTGCTGCTCGGCAACGGCCTTGGACTTCGAACCAGCATAGAGGCCGATGATGACCTTGCAGCCGCTATCCTTCAGATTGAGCGCATGGGCATGGCCCTGCGAACCGTAGCCGAGGACGGCGAGCGTTTTATTTTGGAACACGCCGAGGTCGGCGTCTTTGTCGGTGTAGACTTTGGCGGGCATGATAAATTTCAGTGGGGGTTGGGTTGTTCGATTTCGGAAAGTGCCTCAGCGCTTCAGCGCCAGCCGCCCGGTGCGGGCAAGTTCGATGATGCCGAACGGCTCGAGCAATCCGAGGAGCGCGGTGATTTTATCGTCGTCACCGGTGGCTTCGATGATGAGCGAATCGGGGCTGAGGTTAACGATTTTGGCGCGGAAAATATCGGCTATCTGCAGCACCTCGGGCCGGCTCTTCACGTCCGAATGGACCTTCACCAGCACCAACTCGCGCGCCACGGCCTGGCCGTCCTTAAAATCGACGACCTCGACGACGTTGATCAACTTGCGGAGCTGTCGGATGCACAGTTCAAGCGAGGACTCGTCGCCCTTGAGCACAGCCGTAATCCGGGACAACGACGCATCGTGCGTGGGCGCTACATTGAGCGATTCGATGTTGAAGCCACGGCCGGAAAACATTCCGGACACGCGGGCCAAAACGCCGAACTTGTTCTCAACGAGGACGGAGATCGTGTGTCGCATTTGCGGGTTTGGATTGAAGGATAAAGATGGTGGACGCTGAGGGACTCGAACCCCCGACACCCTCGGTGTAAGCGAGGTGCTCTAACCAACTGAGCTAAGCGTCCGAGCCGAAGGTTTATGAAAACGGGCCGGTTGAGGCTATGACAAGGAATTATTCGGGTATGACGCGAGGTCGGTGAAAAATGCTTCTCGCGCTGACGTTAGGCGCTCTTCGGGCGGAAGAGCCCTTCGCGCGCCATAAGTTCCGCGTTCTGAATCGCATTGAGCGCCGCGCCTTTCCACAGGTTGTCGCCGCTCACCCAGAGTGCGAGGCCGTTGTCGAGTGCAGTGTCGATGCGGATGCGGCCCACGCCGCATTTCACCTTCTTGGAGAAATCGAGCGGGGTCGGGTAGATTCGGTTCGCCGGGTCGTCCACGAGTTCGGCGCCTTCAAACGCCGCGATCGCCGCACGCGCTGCCTCGACGCTCACGGGGCGCTCAAACTCAGCGTTAACTGAAACCGAGTGTGCCCGCACCACCGGCACGCGCACGGTGGTCGATGACACTTTGAGATCGGGGAGGCTCATGATTTTGCGGCTCTCCAGCATCATCTTGGTTTCCTCGCCAGTGTAGCCATTGGGACCGAAAGAATCGACCTGCGGGATCACGTTGAACGCGATCTGATACGGATAAACTTTCTTCGCGAGCGGTGCACCCTTCACGTAAGCCTGCACCTGCGACTCCAACTCTTGCACGGCCTCGGCGCCGGTGCCGGAAACGGATTGGTAGGTCGACGCGAAATAGCGCTTTAGACCGAAGGCCTTGTGGAGCGGCCAGAGCGCCATGAGCGTCACGGCCGTCGAACAATTCGGATTGGCGATGATGCCTTTGTGGTTCCGCAGCCCCTCGGGGTTAATCTCCGGAATGACCAGCGGAACATCCGGGTCCATGCGGTAGTGAGAGCTCTTGTCGATCACGAGGCAGCCGGATTTAACCGCGTCCGGCGCGAGCGCACGCGTCACCGATCCACCGGCGGCGAAAAACGCCACATCGACGCCGGCGAACGCGCCGAGCTTCGCCTCTTCCACGGTAAATTTCTTGCCGGCGCAATCGATCACTTTGCCCGCCGACCGGGCCGAGGCGAAGAGCCGCAGCGAAGCCATGGGGAAGTTGCGCTCATGCAAAAGCTTTAGCAGCTCTTGACCGACAGCGCCCGTCGCGCCGACGATACCGACATTAATGGATGCGTTTTTCACGAGTGAGTCTCCTTTGGAGTGGGTCAACAAAACCTGCGCCCGCCTCGGCATCAAGCCCGGAGAACGCCTGTTGTTCGTGCGTATCAGCACAGGCACACTTCAATTTTTCCGCAGCGGTGTGCTGGTAAAGAGCTACGTCGTTTCGACCTCGAAACGTCCTCCCTCGAACACCAAAGACTCGCTCGGCACCCCGAGGGGCCTCCACGAGATTGCCGAGCGGATCGGCGCCGGCCAACCGCCTGGCATGGTTTTCAAATCACGCGTGCCGACCGGTCGGCATTTTTCCGAACTGCCTGACGCTGCCCAAAACGACAATCTCATCACCGGTCGCATCCTTTGGCTTCGCGGCCTTGAACCGGGCGTCAATCGTGGCGGCAACGTCGATACCTACGAGCGTTACGTCTACATTCACGGCACCAATCACGAAAATCGCATCGGCGAACCCCTCAGTTCCGGGTGTGTCCTGATGCGCAACCTCGATATCGTCGAACTCTACGAACAGGTGCGCCACGGCGATCAAGTGATGATCGTCGATTGATCTGCGTCCCTCTATGTCCCGGCCGCAGCATTCCGCGTCCCCTATTCCACGCGCACGACGCGCGTCCGCGACTCGCCGGAAATGTAGTTAGGTTTTTCGTGCAGAATTTTCACTTCCTCGCCGGGCGCAAACGGGGGCTGTCCTCGCTCTTGAACGACTAAAACTAATTTCCCCGACAGCAAACGGACGGTGATTTCCTCCCCGGGAACATCCTGTCGCTTCTCGCCGCCAATCGTCACCGGTAACGCCACCGCCACGGGCCCCACCGGAATCGTGGGCAATTGCGTCTGGAGACCGCGCACACGACCCGTGCGCAGATCCAGCATCGTGTCGTGCACCGCCGCCACGACACCCCGCTCTTCACTCGCCACCTCGCCAAAAGGACGCGCCGCAGCGGGTGTGGTCTGTGCCACCGAACACCCGGCAAGCATGCAAACGCAGGCGAGCCCCAACCCGGCGGCGAATTCAAGCATTCGGCTCACGCGAAAACCTCGTTTCAATACAAGCGGCGCACCGTGGTGCCGGCGCCTCCTTGCAACAACTGCACGTGTTCGCCCACGCGGAAACTGCCGTCCTTGCCGACCTCTTGAACAACCGCGACGGTGTCGCCATTGGACAGCTTCACGGTGATTTCCTGCGCGCGTTTCCGCGTTGCAACCTCTTCCACCGCTTCGCCCAACACCGCACCCGTGACCGCTCCGGCCGCCGAGGCAACTGCTCCCCCTACCCCACTGCCGCCCGAGGCGGCGGCTCCGCCGACCAACCCGCCGCCACCGACTCCGATGATGGTCGTTCGTCCGCTTATTTGCACGTCGCGCACGGAGACAATATCGCCGGCCTCGACGCTCATGGAGCGCCCGACCTGCCCGCGATCATAGACGGTGCCGCTGCTGGGAAACTTGCAGCCTGTGTGGAGGCCAAGCGTAAACACTGCGAGGACAAGTAGGGGGCTCGTCGGTTTCATGCGTGGAGGGAAGTTGGGCTATTGCGACTCCATTGTCAGGCTATTGTTTCCTCAGGTGTTTCGTCCGAAAAGTAGTCGCAGGGAGTTTAAACACACCACCAACGTGCTACCTTCGTGGGCCGCGACGCCGATTGCCAACGGCACGGCGCCAAACGCCGTCGCCACCACCATGACCACCACGACGCCGAGCGATATCGCAAGGTTCTGCCGAATGACTGACCGCGCCCGCCGGCTCAAGCGATGTGCCGACAGGAAATTCTCGATGCGATCATGCATCAAAATCACCTCGGCCTGCTCGAGCGCTGCATCGCTCCCGCGTGCACCCATGGCGACGCTCACGTCGGCAGCCGCGAGGCATGGCGCGTCATTCACCCCGTCTCCGACCATCGCCACCTTCCGTCCTTCAGCACGCAGCGCCTGAATCGCCGCCACCTTGTCCTCCGGCGATAGTCCCGCTCTCACTTCGTCGAGACCCAGTTCTTTCGCGACCGCCTCCGCGGTATGGCGACGGTCTCCCGTGAGCATTACGGTCCTGATCCCCATTGATTTCAGTTCGGCCAATACGCCGCGCGACTCCGCCCTGATCTGATCTTTCAGCAGCACGCGCCCGACCAAATCTTTGCCGATGACCCACACTTCACTCAGTTCGGCTGCGGCCGGCGGCAGTTTTTTTGCCCAATCTGCGAGTGGTCCGCTCTCCAACAATTCTCGACGGCCCAACAGCAGGGTAGCCCCCCCCACCCTGCCGCGAACGCCTTGTCCGGTCAGGGACTGAAAATCATCCACCTTTAGCTCGCTGAGCACTTCTGCCTTGGCATGGCGCACAATCGCCCGGGCGATCGGGTGCTGAGACTTCGCCTCGAGGGTGTAGGCCAATTGCAGCACTTCCGTTTCGCGCCCCTTGGGATAGCTCTCCCACGCCACCACCGCCAATTCACCCGTCGTGAGTGTGCCAGTTTTATCCAGAGCCACCGCGGTGATGTCCGCCAACTTCTCGATCGCCGCGCCTCCGCGAAACAACACGCCGTGGCGGGCTCCCCATGCGATCGCCGCCAGAATGGCCGACGGAATTGAAAGCACCAACGCGCACGGGCTGGCTACGACCATCAGAGTCATGGCCCGATAGAAGGCCGAGCGCGTTTCCAGTGTATTCGCGAAAGCCGGCAGTCCGAACCCCAGCCACCAAACCAGAAACATCGCGAACGATCCGCCGATCACCGCGTAAGTGTAACCCGTCCCAAACTTATCCGTAAACCGTTCGCTGGGTGCTTTCAGCTTCTGCGCGGTTTGAATGAGACGGATGATTTTCTGTAGCGTGCTCTCCGCCGGTAGTCGCACGACGGAGAACTCCACCACGCCCCACATATTCAGAGTGCCGCTAAAAACCTGATCGCCGACGTTTTTTTCGACGGGATTGGCTTCGCCGGTGAGCGTTGATTCGTCACTCGCGCTCTTGCCATGCACGATCAGACCGTCGGCCGCAAACGCCTCCCCCGGCTTTACCCGCAATCGATTGCCGATCTGCAGCGTCTCCACCGCCACCTCGGTTTCGGTTCCATCCGCCGCGACCAAATTGGCTCTCTTTGGCGAGGTCTTTAGCAGCGCGCTGACCTCCCGCTGGGTGCGGTCCAGGGCATATTCTTCCATCGCGCCCGATGCGGAGAATAGGAACAGCAGCAAGACGGCTTCGCCCCACGCTCCGATGAACATCGCCCCGATCGCTACTGCGAGCATCAGGAAATGAATGTCGATCGCCCGCTTCTTGAGATTCTCCCACGTATCAACCGCTGCATCCCAACCGCCCGACACCACGCCAACCAGGAAAAACCCGCGGGCCACCCACGGCATTTCCGGCACAAGGAAGGACACAGCCACACCCGCCAGTCCCGCTCCTCCGCACACCGTCGCGAGCTTTGCCAACGTCCGCCACTCTTGGTCCTCGGGCAATGGCTCGGCTTTGATCGCCGGCCATTCCATTTCCCGCCATTGCCACATTTTCTCCGCCGTCACGCAGGTATCGCGGCCGATCACGGTCGCGGCCCCCATTTGTTTCAGCGAAAATCCCGCCGGTGCCTTCGCGCCTACCTTCGCATCCAATTGCGCTTCGACGGCCGCGATCGTGGCGGCCAATTTTTCCTCCAACCCCTCCAGCGGCACGTTGCCCACGGTCGCCACCGATATTTTGTGCGCTGCGGGATCTATCCGCACCGCCGTCACACCCGGCTGGGTTCGCAAGAAAAGCACCAACTGCTCCACCCACTCGCTGCCGACCGTCGCTTGCGTTTCCATGGACACACCCTTCACGGACCGGTTCGTCCCCGCAAATTCATTTGCGCCGCCCACGCCACGATCCATTGGTTCCGATTGATTCTCATGATCGGCCTACGCGACGAACCCGGCTCAGCGCCTCCGCCTCCCAGCCACGCGCCCGCCCTCGCTGCGAAAATCTTCGCCGAGGACGGCTGGCTGCAGACGGGGCTCAAGCTCGATCACCGTCCGCAACAGGAGGAGATGGCCCGCGCGGTCGCCGCCGCGATGAAGTCCGATGAACCGCTCCTTTTCGAAGCCGGCACCGGCGTCGGAAAATCCCTCGCCTACCTCGTCCCGGGTCTCATCCATGCTGTCGACACCTCGCGCCAGCTTATCGTCTCGACCCACACGATCTCCCTTCAGGAACAACTTGAGACGAGCGATCTCCCCAAGTGCCGCCGGCTCTTCAAATCGACGCCCACCCTAGCCCGCTACGCCGACTTCAAGTCCGCCGTCCTCGTCGGAAAGTCCAACTACCTTTGCACCACGCGCCTCGGCCACGCACTCGCCGACCGATCGACCCTGTTCGCCGACGCCGACTACGATGAGCTGAAGCGAATCGCCGAATGGGCTGAGCAAACCGACACCGGGCTCCGTCACGACCTCCGCCCTCCGCCGCGCGCCGAGGTCTGGGACGCCGTCAATGCGGATTCTTCCTCGTGCTCTCGCAAACATTGCGACTGCGAAAAATGTTTCTACCAACGCGCCCGCGCCCGGATGCGCTCGGCCAATCTCGTGATCGTCAACCACGCGCTCCTCTTCGCGCTTATCGGCGCTGGCGGTGCCAAGGCGAATGGCGCAACGAAGGACACCCGCGGCGTCCTCTTCGCCGACGATTTCCTTGTTCTCGACGAAGCGCATACCGTGCCGGAAGTCGCCACCGCCAATTTCGGCCTGTCGCTCTCGAGCTATGGTCTGGATCGCGCCCTGAAGTATCTTTTCAACCCGCGCACGAAGCGGGGCCTCTTCCGCAAACTCGGCGGCCCCGAGGCCCAGCAACTCGTCGTCGACGCGCTCGACGCTTCGAAACTGTTTTTCGATTTTCTGGCCGCCACGTTGCTCGCCCAACGCTCCGTCGTTCGCGTGCGCGAGCCGGGTGTGGCCGAACCCACTCTCGACGGCCCGCTCGGCGCGCTCCATCGCATCCTCGGCAAGCTCGGCGACAAACTGGAGGACGGGCGCGAACGCGATGAATTCCTAGAGCAGAAGCAACGCATCAAAGGCCTCCAGGCCGGCGTAACGACTTGGCTTACGCTCGGCGACAAGAACCACGTTTACTGGGCCGAGCGCGGTGGTCGCAAACAAACCATCGTCACCCTCCGCAGCGCGCCCATCGACGTCGCGCCCGCGTTGCGGGAACACCTCTTCGGCTGCGGCACGAGCGTCACCTGTGCCAGCGCCACGTTGGCAATGGGCGGCCAGATCGAACCATTCGCCGCGCGCATCGGAGCGGAATCCGCCCGCGCCGTCGTCGTGAAATCTCCCTTCGATTTCGAACGCCACATGCGCGTGTTCGTAGCAGCCGACGTTCCCTTGCCGTCGCCGCAAGAAGCCAAGCTCGCCCTCGACGTGCTCGCCGATTACGTCGGTTTTTGCACGCAGGCTGTCCGGGGCGGCACCCTCGTGCTTTTCACGAGCTACACCGACATGCGCGCCGTCGCGACGACGCTCGAACCCGTTTTCCGCGCCGCCGGCCGCCCCTTTCTCATTCAAGGGGCCGACCTCTCCCGCACTGAGTTGGCCAACCAAATGCGCGATCTCGGCAATGCCGTGCTTTTTGGGACCGACAGTTTTTGGACCGGCGTCGATGTGCCCGGTGATTCGCTCGCCCAAGTTATTATCACCCGCCTCCCGTTCGACCCGCCCACGCATCCGATCACCGAGGCAAAATGTGAACACATCCGCGACGCCGGCGGCAGCCCGTTCAACGAACTCACCCTCCCCGATGCGCTGATAAAATTTCGCCAGGGGGTCGGCCGCCTCATCCGCACCCAAACGGACCGCGGCGTCGTCACCTTGCTCGATTCGCGCCTCCTCGCGAAGAGCTACGGACGGCTTTTCCTGGATTGTTTACCTCAGACCGAGTTCACCGCGTTGACACGGGAAACGCGTAACGAAACATTTCGTCCTTTCGCCTGACGCAAAGTCGGGCTAGCTTTTCGCCTAATCCCATGCCTTCGCTCCGCGCCGCAGCGCTCACCGACATCGGCCGTGTCCGCCGAAACAACGAAGACCGCTATCTCTGCGACGAAACGGCGATGCTCTTCGGGATTGCGGACGGCGTCGGCGGACTCCCCGGCGGAGCCGAAGCGGCGCAGCATACCGTTGAAGAGATTTCCGGCGGCCTGCACGCCCTGATGCCCGGCCAAGAGCCCAACCTCACGGCCATCGTGCATCACACCAATTTGAGTGTGGCGGCGCTCGGGCAAAAAATCAGCCCGGCCATGGGCATCGGCACCACGCTAACATTCGGCTGCATCCGTAGCGGGGTTTTCAAGCTCGCGCACGTCGGCGATTCCCGCGCCTACCTGTTTCGAAAAGGCGAATTCATCCGGCTCACCGAAGACCATTCCGTTGAAAACGAAGCCCGCCTTCGTCGCGCGAAGGGCGAGGTGGTCTATTATCACGAAGCCAACCGCAACGCGCTCACGCGCTGCATCGGTCAACCGACCCCGCCCGAGGTCGACCTCATCAATCGTCCACTCGTAGTCGGCGACCGGTTTCTGTTCTGCACCGACGGCGTTACCCGCATGATTCCCGATTCGGAACTCGGCGAACTCGTCGCCGGGGCCGATACCCCCGAAGAGTCGATCCGCAACATCGTCTCTCTCGCCGTCCGCCGCGGCGGCCCCGACAACGCCACCGGAGTCGTTATCTTCGTCGACGCCGTCTGACGCGATGCCGTCCCGCACGGAGAATTTTGCCGCGCTCGTCGCCCGCCAACCGGACAACGAGCTCTTCCGCTTCAGCCTCGCCCAAGCCCTGGTCGCCGACGGTCGCGGAGCCGAAGCGGTGCCTCATTACGAATTTTGCGTCGGCAAAAAAGCCGATTGGATGATGCCGCGCATCTTACTCGGCAAACTCCTTCTCCAACTCAACCGCCGCGACGCAGCCAAACCCCTCCTCTCCGCGGCGCTGCAACTCGCGGTCGACCAGCAGCACGAAGACCGGGAACGGGAACTGCGCGCCCTCTTGGCAGAGCTGTGATCGCACTCCCGGAAAATTTGATTGGATTTTCCGGCGGGAACCTGCACGTTTCCGCCCTCTTCCCGCCAGAGTAGCTCAGTGGTAGAGCAGAGGACTCATAAGCCTTTGGTCGCCGGTTCAATCCCGGCCTCTGGCACCAATTTAAGTTATTATTTTTTAATGGTTTAGGCGCTATTAGGAAAAAGCGCCATAAAACCATAAGCACGCAAAATTGACCGTTTTTGGGTCTTATTTGCCGTTTTTTTGCCAAATTTTTGGCAAATCTTAGCCGGCCTCGTCCAACTTCGGAACTGCTTGCTTTAGAGCTGTGATCGCACTTCAAGCGAGCTGGTTGCTTCCGCAGGTTGTGATTGTTCTGGTATCGTTTTTCCCTCTCTGTGAAAATTATCACTTCGAACACTCCAAGAGCTCGTTTCTTCAGGATTTCCGTGAGGCAGATCGCGCCGCTGTTTTTCCACTCCTCTGAATGAGCGAGGAGACTGTGAGAGCCCCGCAGATTTCAGTATCCGGGGCTTTTCCGCTCGTAAAAGTAGCGGAATCCTGACGCCGCTGCGCCTACCCCGTAGTCGCGTCGTTTTTGACGGGGAGCCTCCCACGCTACTTCCCCGCGTCCCGCAACAAACCCGGCTGCCCCGCCCGCTCCAGTTGTTTCTGCAACAGCGCCCGCGTCGCCTCCGATCCATCGAGCGCCAACACCCGCCCCGCCGGCCTGAAATCGCCGGCATCCGCTGCGACACAAAGATCGCGAACAGTTCCCGCAACAGCGAGCGCAGCGACTCTACCAGGCGCTTCAACCACGTCCGGCTCCGAAGTTCACAGATAATAACTAACGTTTTAATGAACCGCGCGCAGCGGCGGTTCTGGAAAGTGGTTCGGCTGCTCTTTCATTTCTTCTCAAACGTCATTTTTACGACATCGAATACCAAAGTGCTTTCAACCTTTCGATCTCTGACGAGCAGCGCCAAATGCGTTTCTGGCCGAATGAACACGACCGGACTTTGCACTCGATTCTCGAGTAGTTCGACATCGCCGCGCCACCAGGTGGAGGAGACAGAAGAAGTGAACTTCTTTCTCTCTTCTTCCGAGAAGATATCCGCCAAGCTCCACGACCGCACAAACTCACCTGTGCCTCGATAGACGACCACAACATTCCCTGTGCGTCCGATTTCCGCCCAGTCGTCGAAGGTCACGATAAACTGCGCGCTGTTGGTGATGACAGCGGCATGAGGAGCTGCCGAATTCCGCAGCGCGAACTCCGTGACTTTCTGATAACCGCCCGACGCGGCGTCAAATTTGAGGACGGTCGCGGTTGCGTGACTTCCCTCTTCGCCCCATCGCCCTGGCGAAATACGCAAGAGAGCGCTGCCATCAGGCGAGGCAATGACTTTGAGCGTTGGAGCGCCCCAAGAATCGGCGCGACTGCACGAACTTAGTAGGAGTGTGCACAGAGAAAATGCGAGTAGTGCTCTCATTCTTTGCCGAACGTCACCGATGAGACACGCGCGGGCGAGCGTGGAGTGAGTCCTTTTGAACTACCGGAAATGCTGAGCGGAGATGGGCCATGCGAATCACGGTCACTTCCCGCGCGTTGTCTCTGGCAGCTGGATCGGCTCCTTTTTTCATTGGTGGAACAGCAGAAAAGATAGTCTGATCGCGCCCCAAAGCCCGCCGAGTGAAACGGCGGCGCAGCACGCAAGGGCAATCCTAAACACGAACGGCTCTTCTTTTCTTCTTATTACTCCTGACTTCGACGGCAGCCTGCCGGTCTTTAATCCGAAAGCGACAAGTGATGCGCCGGCTGCGAAGACGGCGCACATGAAAACGAGACCAAGCGTCGGGGGCTGCATCGATTCTTTCTTCCGCCGATCGTTACAGATGAGCCACCGGAGCAGCCGGCGCGACTCGTGCGATAGCACGAGGCGTGACGGCTGTGGAGGTTGGCTCTGGCGGCTGGTTGGGCTCTTCTTCAGTCATTTCCTAGGAAGGTGAAATTTCCCGTTTTGAGGTCGAGAATTCCAAACTGAGACGAATTGAAGCTTATGGAAATGAACTTCTCTTTCCGTCCTTCAGTCATCCACGCATGCGGCTGTCCGATCCAAACGATCACGGGACGCTCGAAGCGGTAAGGTTCGAGCTTGGCTTCTACGAAGGGATCGCGGTGCCAGAGAATCTTTCCTTCAGCGTTGATAGCGGCCACATGCCGTCCATCGCTCTCAACGTAGAAAGTGATGCCGGACTCTTTGTCTTTGAACGCCTGCGCACCGCGGAATTGCCTCGGTGAATCTAAATAGGTGACGACCGGACGTTCGGCAGCTTCTGCAAATAAACCGGTGAGGAGACCGAGAACTAAAATGATGAGTCTCATTGTGGTGATCTTTCTTTGCCCAACGTCAGAGGTGAGCCACGGCCACTGGGCTGACGGCTGGTGAGGTTGCTGCGATAAAAATCGAAATCTTGGCGTCGCCGAAGCCCCCGACGGTGGCCGTTGGCTCTGGCGACTGGTTAGCCTCTTTTTTCACGGGGTGGAAGCCCTCTGATTCGACGATCCTCATCATCAGCGCGACACCAATACTCTGTCTCTTCGATGGCATCCGCGAGTTCCGTATCATGGCCCTCCGTGTCGTCATCGAATCCATCCCCGATTCTTTTCTTTGCGAGCGGCAACAGGTGATCGATGGCAATCTTCTGCCGCAAGCAGGCCGCTACCTCGTGATTCGTGAGGTATTCGGTCGGCTTACTCCATGCGGCGCGAAGACGGTCGATGAGCCCGCTCTCAAAATTCGGCTCCTCCCATGGGCCTTCGATTTCCGCGAGACTGCGGTGTGCTTCAGACATCTTCTTTGGCTAACGTCAAATAGGGGTCATCCAAGCCCCGAGGAGGACTTGGGGAGGAAGCCACCGAGACGATGTTTTGTTTCGACCCCAGTCATATAAAAAGAGGGAGGGGCGCAGGGGAGGGAGCTTGGCTCCCGCCCCGCTCTTCCCGCCAGACCGCAGGTCTGGCCTGCTGGGGAGACTTTGCGAGCCGAGCCGGCAGGAACCGAACGTTCTGCGTTACGAGCGCTGTCATCTTAGTTTCCGCCGGTCCGGTTCGCAACCACCTGCAACGACTCCTCAGAGAACGAAGCCAGTAACTTCCCTCCCTATTGCCGACGCCTGGTGGTTGGATCGCAAAGGCCGTGAACACTCCCCCATCCCAAACCCATGACCGTCTCCGAATCAATCCCGCGCTACGATCTGCTCGTCTCGCTTGACCGTTCCGACCGCACCGCCGCCCTCGCGTTGTTCGACTGCACCGCGGGCGTTTTCCTGACCGAAGCCATCGTCGATCTCGCGCCCGAGGCGCTCGACGTGTGGTGGCGCACGCTCCTCACCACGCATCCGCAGGCCCGCATCGCGGTTGCTTTCGAACAACCCGCGCCGAACCTCCTCGCTTTCTTCGCCCCGCGCCAGCCCGCCGCGATCTACGCGCTCAATCCTTCCGCGACTTGGGCGTATCGCCAGTCCCTGACGGTCTCCCGCGCCCGTAACGACCAGAGCGATGCGCGCGACCAGGCGCTCTTCGTGAAGAACCACCTGGCCGAACTGAAGCCGTGGACGCCGCCGCCGCTCACGGTGACTCAGCTCGAACGCGTGACGCTCTCGCGGCGCAAGCAGGTGAACGCGCGCACCGCCCTGACCAACCAGCTGCAGGCCGCGCTCAAGCGCTACTTCCCCCAGGCGCTGGCGCTACTGCACGAGGACCTCTGGCGGCCGATGAACCTGGAGTTTTTGCGGAAATGGCCCAGCGCCCAAAAACTAAAAACCGTGCCGCTGCCGCGCCTGCAGGCTTTCTATCAAAAACACGGTAGTCGCTCGGCCGCGCGCTGGACCGAGCGCAGCGCCCTGGTCGCGCAACTGGTGCCGCTGGCCGAGGCCGGCCCGGCAGACCAGTTAGAGGTGTCCGCACTCGTCGACCAGATCGAGGTGCTCAACGCGAGCATCCTGCGCCACGACCGGGTGAGCGCGGAGCTGTTTCAGGCGGAAGGCGCGGCAGCCGAGCGCATCGCGGCGCTGCCGGGAGCCGGCCCGACCCTCGCCCCGCGGCTTTACGTGGCGCTGGCGCGCCACGCGCCCAACTGCGCGTCGGCCGAGGCACTGGCCGCGGCGGTCGGCGTCGCACCGGTGACCGACCAAAGCGGCAAGATGCGCAAAGTCTACCGCCGTCTGCGCTGCGACAACCACACCCGCCAGAGCTTCGTCGAATGGGCCAAGGAATCGTGGAAACACTCGGCGTGGGCGGAGGCGTTCGTGCGGCAACGGCAGGAAAGAGGCCAGGGCTTCCACGCCATCATCCGTGCGCTCGCCTACAAATGGGTTCGCCTTCTCTGGAAATGCTGGCGCGACGGCGTCGCGTATCACGAGGAACGTTACTTGGAATCCCTCCGCCAAAAAGGCAGCCCGCTCGTGCCAAAAACCACCGCCTCCGTCGCATGAAAAACCCTTACCTTTTTGCTAGACGGATGCCCTCAGAGCTAAGATGAGCCACGACGACAGCTGGCACCAAAGGCTGCTCGGCAGCCGACGTGCCAGCTGTCGTCGTTGGCTCTAGCGATTGGTTGGGCGACTTCGTTCTCATGCGATCAAAGTCCGGAACTCGTCTGCGGTTCTTCGATGAACCGAAAAGAAGAAATAATGCCACGCGACACCTCGAGCGAGCGCGAGGAGATCAAGTAAGTAGAGCCTACTCGCGGAAGGACAATGCTCTCCACAGGCCAGGTGCCCTCGAAATTCCCTACTCTAAAACTCCACTGCTCGCCAACGAGATCACCGATCGTGGCTTTCCTGTGAGCGCCATTCCGAGGAAGATAGCGACCGTATCGCTTGGACTCCTCATGAAGCGAGGCGAGAGGCATTCCAACTCGCTGCACTGTCACACCAGTAAGTTCAGGGCCTGAAATCGAAACCACATTCGGAGACTCGCTGACATGCCAACTTGCCGGAAACCAGATCTCGAAACCCATCTCCCTGCTGGAGTATGCAATCCAGTCTTTCGGTGGCTGTTGTCGTGGGTAGAAAATAGGCTTTCGGTCTTTCAATTGCCACAGAGCCGTGAACGCCACGAAGAGAACCGTAATACCGACCGCTGCTGCCATGATGAAACGAAGCCGCATGTTTTTGCCCAACGTTACTGATGTGCCGCGGCCTTGGCCGTCGGCTCGGTTGGTTGGTTCGGCTCTCTTGGGGCATCAAGGTTATCGGGAGGGCATTCTCCAAGCGCTGCGAAAAAAGACATCGGAATCACTTCTGCGCTCTCGCCTCGCCAATCGGCGCCGCGCCAATAGATGCCTAACGCATCCGGCGAGAATGCTCTCAAAGCGCGAGCTGCCGCATTTGAGATAACGAGCACGGTCTCAGGCGGTAGTGCTTGCCTGAGTTCTCCCAACTTAGAGATTTCGGGTGTATGGTCGCGAGTGAACTCCCAAGCCCTTTCGACAAACTCGATATCGGTGTATTGCTCGGCGTGGCGACACATCCAGACGATCTTGATAACGTCTAACTCCCGTGATGTTGGCAAGCGACCGCTCATTTCTTTGCCGAACGTCACAGATGAGCCACGCCCGCTACAACGTCGAAGACCACTGACCTTGCGAAGACCCTGGCGGGTCGTGGCGTTGGCTCTGGCGACTTGTTGGGCTTCTTCATGGGAAATTTTGTCCGTGCGATAGCTCAACGATAGCGGTGATCAAAGCCCGGAACTGCTTTCCTTCGGGATACGCATTCTGCCCAGTGGACCGCACTTTCTTGCCGGCCCATTCGGCTTCGAGACTCCAACTCGTGCCGTCTGTGACGCTGGAATCAGCGTAGCGACTTTCCCAGCCCCAGAGCTTCGCTTCCTCAAGTCGCTTCGAAAACGACATCCAACGCTCTTTCGGGATACGAATCATTTGGTCGGTCAGCATCGCGCCGCCTCTCGACGTGCGAATCCGAACAGCGCCAGTCGTCGGCAGAATCTCGATGTGCGATGAAGTGTGCTTAAAGCGAGCAATGCGTAGGGAGAAGGTGCTCGGTGAACCGAGCGGTTCTTGCACGGGCGCACCGAACGCAACTCCGATCAGAAATATGAATGTGAGTGCGCGCATTCTCTTGCCCAACGTTTTAATCAGCCGCGCGCGGCGTCGGCTGGGGAAAGTGGTTAGGCTTTTTTGGACGCGAGGTTTCGCAATTCCAGCAACACTCAAACACGCCCTCAACCGCTTCCTTGCAACGGGGACAGACCCAATCGCCGTCCTGCTGCACCGGCGTGGCAGGGTAACGTCGAACCAGCGCCTGCGCTCGATCAAAGTGCTCATCCTTCATCACCCAAATCTCGGACGGCCCATATCCCGGTGGTCCATATTTGTAGTTCGTCCCGATACCATGCGTGCGCATCAGATTCTCGTAGTAGGCCATCACGCTCGGACTCGGATCAGATACCAGCATCTTCATTTGGCTGCGGAAATGTTTCTTAGCCTAACGTTGGTTATGCCACTGAGGGTTGGTGGATCATATTTCAGTAGTCATTCCTAGCTTGCAGCTTCGCGAAAATCAACATCGGTCACAAACCAAGGTTAACCCGGCGGGATTACTATGCCGACCCCCTTCGGTGGATCAGCTTCCCGGTAACGCTCCCCATCAAGTGGTTAGCAAAAACCACCTCCGATTCACGGGCCCAGGCCGCAATCTCGTCGTGTTTCGTCGCAAACTCATCGCGCTTCCGGCCCAGCACCGGCGCAATCGGGAGTGTCATGCAATCCCGCGAAGAAGTTGTGGCTCGCGTCCGGAAGAAGATCCGACTCCTCCACTACGCGCTCAGCACCGAGGATAGTTACTGCTCCTGGGTCGCCCGCTACTACACTTACTGCCTTACGCTGCCGGCAACGTGGACGCCGGAACAGAAAGCCGAGGAATACCTCAGCTACCTCGCCCGGGAACGAAGAATCTCTGCGCGCTCGCAAGATCAGGCGTTCGCCTCGATACTCTTTCTCTACAAGGAGGTGGTCGGTCGTCCGCTCGAAAAAGTAGACCCCCTCCGGGCAAAGCGCCCTTCGCATCAGCGCGTTGCACCGTCGAGAGAGCAGATCAAGCAAATGCGAGCCTCGATTGCGGATACTCCAAACACACCCGCTCGGTTGTTATTCGATTTGCTCTACGGCTGCGGACTACGTGTTTCCGAACCTTTGGAACTACGCATCAAAGATGTGCTGTGGGACGAAGGCCCGACGGGACAAATCATGATTCGCGGCGCGAAGGGCGGCAAAGATCGACGCGTGCCGCTTCCGCGCTGTTGCGTGGATCCAATCAAACGGCAAATCGAGCGCGCCCGTCTGGTGTGGGAAGCTGACCGGCGGGACACGCCGCACGTTGGCGTCGTGCTTCCCGACTCTTTGGCCAAGAAATACCCGCGGGCACCGTTTCACTGGCAGTGGTTCTGGGTTTTTCCGGCACCGAATCATTGCACGCATCCACGGGAAGGGACCCGCGTCAGGTATCATCTGTTGGTCGATTCGCTCCAGCGGGTGGTCTACACCGCGGCGAAAACGTTGGAACTTGAGGGCGTGGTGACGCCGCACTGCCTGCGGCATGCCTACGCGACGCATTCGCGGGAACCGATTGACGCCCTGCGGCAATTGCTCGGGCATTCGTCGATCGAGACGACAGCCGGCTATCGGCATCCGGTCATCGAGAAAGCGACCAATCCGCTGGACGATATGGTCGGCTGATTCGCGACCTCACTTCCGCTGGATCGGGTGAGGCCCCCCCTACTTCACCGGGCGCGGCAAACACCACGCCGTGTGCCTCAGCGACAGAGCGCTGTGTCACGCGGCGCGCCGTTTGCCGTCAGCTACGTGGCGCAGACGACTCCGTTGCTCGCCTTCGTTGCGATTCGGCGAGCATGGCAGCTTCATTTCATTCCGCCGCCATGCTCGCCTGCTCTCCACTGCGTCTGGGCTACTCGTCGACTGCTTGACCCACTCCGCGGCCACTTGAAAAGACGCCCTCCCTCCCCGCCCCTCCGGTCCGACGCATTGGGTGCGTCGAACCGTCGCGGCGATCCCTTATTCAACTAGATTAACTTTCAAAGAACGTGAGTCTTCGGAAAAACGCGTCTAACACTAGAGCAAGGGCACCCGTAGTTGGGTCTTGGCTACTTGCGCTACTAGGTGTTTTTGGCCGTCGAACCAACTTGCCGCGTTTTTGTCGAGATCGCAGCGACGGCGGAATGTCGTAAAAACTATTTTCTGCGCGAGAAAGCCCAAGAATCGCGGCACCCGCCCGTCACGAAGTTCGCGCACGATCGAAGTGACCTCCTTGCCGGGAGTGGGATAGTCAACGAGGGTGTCCTGGGCCATCTGCCACCAGTCGCTTTGGACCATCACGAAGACACGTTTGGGTGCACCAAACTGCGGGCGGACGATGACATCGTAACCCACATCGCCATCTTTATTGTTCGTCGGCAAGAGGCCATAGGCCTCAATCGCGAAGCCTGCTTCATTTGCAGGTAGCACTTCGTCGGGTAGAATTTTGGCGTAGGCCTTTTCCTCCGCCGAAAACGGCCCGGCCATTATCGCCGCATGCAGCACGTGCATGACGGCCGACTGAAAACGCACTGAAAAATCAAATTTACCCATGTCAGCAACTCGATTCAGCGCAACGTCGGGAGGGATCAACGCTAGCACCGCAGCCTCCTCCACAGCCACACACACCAGGTTGCGAAAGGCCCCCGACACTGGTTGCGGCAATGCGGCCGGTGCCGCCCATCCAACTGGCGACGGGAAGCTCGTTTCCGTAGCGTATTCGCCCCCCGGTGACACCGGAGGTGAGTTTAACCCAATTCGGGAGATAGGATTTTCGATGAGTAGATTTGAATTATTCATAACTAGAGTGACCGGACTAACGTTTGATTTCTTGGATGACTTTGCGGCTGGACCAAAGTTGATGAGCGCAGCAGCAACTGGTTGGCGGCATTTAGGCGGCCACGAAGCGCACGAATCTCGGCGAAAGCCTCGTCGCGCTGTGCCGCCGCATTTCGCGCCGCCTCGGCTAGGCCTTTGGGCGAATTTGCACGTCGTGCGATCAGTGCCGCGCGGTAATTGGCAGATTCCTGTTGAAACTCCCGCTCCAACCCATTGCGGCGGACAAATTCGCTGCACTTTTCATCAAGCGATTGCGTCAAAGCCCAATCAATAGCCTCCCCACCGTGGCGCTCTCGAACCCGCGCCAAATCGATTTCGGCCAGGCGTCCGGCTTGCACCGGGAGATAGCCGGCACGGCAGAGACGCAGGCATCCGGTGTGCCAAGGACCCAAAAACCGCAACCCCTTGCGTCCCGCTCCCCCGGCGGGCCACAACAGCCGATTCTGCGAATTCACGGTCGTGTAACCTAGATGCACATGAAGGACCGCCGATTCTGGGTGCACCTCCATGGCCACAACTTCAAGGCCGGTCGCTCCTGTGAAACCGTTCCCCAACATTTTTGAACAATCCACGATATGACGGCGAACCAAAGCCCCCTGCACCGGATCGTTCGACAATCTCGAAAGAAGGGCCGCGTGATCGGGTCGAAAGCTGATCGCAAGATTTCGCAAACCGTTCGTGGCCCGTTTTCTCAAACGCGTGCGGCCATCTGCCCGAAGCTCTTCGCGCAGGTAAAAGCCGCGCTCCTTAACGAGGCGTTTCAGGAGACTAAGGTGCTCAGTTTGCCCCATCTCAGAACCGTCCGCACGGAGCAGGACTCCTCCCCCCAAGCACGGGAATTTTAGTGGCACAACATGGCGCGCATCCGGCGTCTCCGCAAGGATAGCGGACTTCCGTTTCCGTGCCTCAGCAGACAACGCTTTGTGCTCCGCATGCACTTCGCTGCGGGAATCAAGGTGGGCTATTGTAGATAGCCGCTTAACTGTAATATGCGTTGCCATGATGACATCCCATATCGCGGAATTGCGAGATGACAAAAGGTCCCCCGCCGCGCTGCGGAGGGGACTTTTGGGGTTCAAAAAATGCCTGGGAGAACCAGAAGCTCATAAACCTTCACTCCCTTCACGCCGGCGTCCTAGTCTCCATTTGTTATAGGCCCTCAATACAAGACTAGGAGTCAATGTTGAGTGATGAAGGTCCTTCAGCAGGCCAAGAAGAAACTCCGTGGGCTCAATACCCTCACCCTTCAATGCGTCGCGATAAATCGAGTCCGAAACATTATTCAGGATCTTCGATTTATTTAAATCATTATTAATCTCCATAAATCTATTATGTTCATATTCGGCAATTTTCAAAACAGTATTTACAGAAAAAATTAAATCCATAAAAGTCGCCCGAAATACACGGTCAAAAAATCCTTTTCCAGCTACTCAATCGATACTTACAAAACGACGTTCTCGCAGCACGAAAGAAGTGAAAATACACCGCCAGAATCGAAATTTTAGATTAAATATAATTTCAAAGAACCTGCCTGAAAAGACTGAAAGAATAATCTTTCAGGCCTGAAAGAACTAACCGAAAATAATCTATCAGGCTAAATCAATTGCTATTTCTGTGACAAAAATTGAAAACAATAGTCCGAAACCCACTATCCCCGATCGATGATCGGAGACACGTCTGGAGAATCCAACGGCGGGCCATCGGCCGTAAACCGCTCGGCTAGTGATGGCGCGCGCTTCTTGAACTCCGCACATTCCAACAAGGCTTTTTGTATTCGCCGTCTTTTATATGGTTTCATTGTAGCAATATATTGACGCCAACTCTCGGGCCCAAAGCCAGGCTCGGCCCTAGCATACTTTACAACTAAATGCCGCAGTGGCGATTCAGGGCTTCTCATCCAAGGCTTCGCCTTAAACTTATCCGTCTTTAATCGATATAAATCGTAACAGTTCCCGAAAGACAACTTACCCGAGCTAGCCATCACTTTCTTAATTGATTCACCATCAGTGATTTTATACTCCAGTCGAATCACTGTATTTCTTGGGTCACTCGCTCGATTCTGCTCAAAGACCTTGTCATATAGATTGATACACTGCTTATCACCCTTCCATGAAAGTCCTAAGGGTTGCGACATGGCGACATCCGCGGCCTTCATGCGCTCCTCCTTGGAACATTTTTGTTCGTTTATCCGGTTGTTACTAGACCAGACACTCGGCTCCGACTCAATCTCTGGATGTCGCAACATTGAATACACCGCAGAATATTCCGCGATATTGCCCAGAAATTGCCAAACAAGGTCGATTCGAATGATTTTCGTCAGATTATACTTGGAGTCACCGGCAATTTCATCAATCAAAGAGTGCAATCTTGATATGGCCTGATTCAATTGAACTTCGTCTCTTATTAGAAATCCGTTCGTTGGAAAAATCAACCGTGGCAGTGATGTCTCCACCTTTGTTATTTTGCCTTCGAATTTCCAAATTTTTGTCCGGGTTTCCTTATGCTCAAAGGTCACTATCTGAAAGCTAGCTACTCCCTCATCTTTTCTGTATCTTCTTGTGTATTCGTGGATTATCCATCCGTTTTTAGTCAATTTATCGTTTGCTGGCGGTTTTTCTCCCGCAAGATACTGGAGGACTTCGAATCGTATTGTATCAATCATGATAAATGTGACCATTTTGGTTAAATATTTCTAATTGGACTTAAGAATGATTCACCGGAACAGCATCCCGCGCTCGGCCCATTACAACGATTCCTTGACCTTACAGCGTTCAATAAACTTCTGAAAATCTTGCTCAGAAAACAGGAGTTTATTCCGTGATGGCCGATGGAAAGCTATCGCACCAGTTGCCACATATAGGTCTATTTGGCGAAGTGAGCATCGAAGTATTCCCGCTGCCTCGCGCTTTGTAAGAAAGCGAGGAAGCTGGTTTTTTGAAACATTCATAAAGTTACTCATAGCGATTCGAAGTAACTTCCTCGGTATATACGAAAAATTTATATACCAGTGTTTTTTGCACCGCAGCCGCAAGGGACGTTTCCATTTACGCTTTCTTCATCCCAAAAACCGCAATGTGATTGCATTTACCGTTTCTTGACACCTCAAGTGTCAGATGCCGGCACGCAGAGCTAAGGGCTTTCCTGACGACGGCCTCGAAAGTCCCGAAACGTGCTCCGGGTAGCCTTGAGCGCCAGATAAGCAGGTCCTCCCCGAGGATCATCCCGGAACTTTGATCCCGGAGAGGCGAGCTTAGTCAGCCCGAACACGCACAAGTGGCACCCAATGCCCGCATGAGCCTCGAACGTAGCAGGTCATCGCCGCGCTTGCTCTCGTCTTCCTTCTCGCTGTCTCGCAATTCAACGTGTCCGATTTTTTGATACATGCGACCAGGCCTCGCACATCCAGTTGGCCAAGCTAGCTGCGACCAGCCGCACTGGGGCGGACACCCATTTACGTCTTCAATCCGAGCACTTCATTCGGGTGCAAATGCCAAAACTGTCCGGCAGTGGCTTCCTCCACTGTCTGGAGGTAGTGTCGTCGGATGATGCCTTCGGAATTGCCAAAGAATTTGGCGGCCGATTCCACCCCGTTCATGGGCAGCGCGACCCAATGGCTGATTGCGGTGTGACGCATCACATCGGGCACCCATTCTGTGATTCCAGCCGATTTTTTAACCCGCGTAAAAATCCGTCGGAAATTCTTCGGCACCACCGGTTCGTGGCGCACAGGAAACAACCAGTCACGCAACAAACGAGGCATGGGGATGTAACGAACGTCGTGCTCATCCTCGACCTTGATCTTGTTTTCCGTCCAATTCACGTCGGTCCACTTGAAGGTCGTCAGTTCACTAGGACGTAAACCGGCAAAGATCCCTAGGGCCACATACGCCCGCAGCGTCGGGGCCGGGCCACCGGGCTTAATTCCGCTTCGTGGGATCGGTGGTTGGCTTGCGGCTTTCAGCAGAGCAGAACATTGCTCAACGCTGAAGAAAACAACTTTGCCGCGAGGTATCTTGGTTTTTCTAATTCCAAATGTAGGATCATCGACGCGCAGCCGTTTTCTTTGTGCCCAGTGGAAAAAATTGACCAACGCCCGTCGCCGATTAGACTTGGTGGCGTCGGCAATTGCAGCGTCGATGTAGTCCTGAATTGCAGCGTGTTTTACAGCATCAATCATCGTATCCGGAGACTTGCGGACGAACTGGCCTAAGTGATTCTTAAGACTCTTGATGCTGTCGCACGCTAACTTTTCCGCTTGCTTGTCTGCCAAGAAAAGATCGTAGGCGTCCTTAATTTTTGTCGGTGCGGACGCACTTTCATAGCGTGCCGCGAAGAATGTAACGGCTTCATCGAACGTCGTGCCCGTAGGCAGCTTTTTTTGGGCAACCTCGGCGTCCTCCAACTGCTGCTGAGTCAAACGCGTGGAACGGATCTGCAGTGAGTTCTTGTGCGAGAAATGCTCGAGTTCAAATTTGTTGGCCATCATCAGGGCCTTCTCTCGGCTGTCATAGTTGTTTCGGATACGTTTTCCGTTGAGCGTCCCGGACACGCGATACGCGATTTTCCCCGAAGGATTTTGGAAACTGGTAACTGGAAATTTGCCTCTCCTCATTTGCCAAATGTATCACAAATTATTGGCAAATCATAGTGTAAATAGTTGGTAAACAGCAATGAGTAGAGGACTCATAAGCCTTTGGTCGCCGGTTCAATCCCGGCCTCTGGCACCAATTCTCGGTTTTGTTCTTCGGTCTGCGGCTATTTCGGCCGGGACCCGCCGGATTTCAAACTGCGTCGTTGCCTCACGCTTCGCAGGTCCGCAATTTTCCGGAATATGTCCGTCGAAAACCACGACACCGGCGCCTCTCCCGCAGCACCCGCCCACAGCGATTTTATCCGCGATATCGTCGCGCAACATGTCGCGGAACAGCGGTATCCCAAGATCGTCACGCGCTTCCCGCCGGAACCCAACGGCTACCTGCACATCGGACACGCGAAATCGATCTGCCTCAATTTCGGCATTGCCCGCGAAAATTCCGGTCAGTGCAACCTTCGCTTCGACGACACCAACCCTGTCAAAGAAGACCTCGAATACGTCGAATCCATCACCACCGATGTAAAATGGCTCGTCGCCGGCTGGGCCGACCATTGCCTCGCGTTCAAGCCCAAGGGCGCGACGCCGGCCGCCGTAACGTCCCGTGAAAAACCCGATTTCTATCTCGCGCCGGTTACTCCGGGCCCCGACTCGGAGCCTTTCTTTGCCAGCGATTATTTCGATCAGCTCTACGTCTACGCGGTCGAACTGATCAATCGCGGCAAAGCGTTTGTCTGCGATTTGACGCCGGAGGACACCGAGTCCTACCGCGGCGCCCCGGATCGTCCCGGCAAAGACAGCCCTTTCCGCAATCGCACCGTCGCGGAGAATCTCGATCTCTTCATGCGCATGAAGGCGGGCGAATTCCCCGATGGAGCCCGCACGCTCCGGGCGAAAATTGACAACGCTTCGCCAAACATGTGGCTCCGCGATCCGTTGCTCTATCGCATTCGTCACACTGCTCACCACCACACCGGTGACAAATGGTGCATCTATCCGCTCTACGATTTCGCCCATTGTCTCAGCGACTATCTCGAAGGCATCACTCACAGCATTTGCACCCTCGAATTCGACGCGCACCGTGCGCTTTACGATTGGACGCTGGAATCCCTCGACCTGCCCCGCGCGCTCCCGCACCAATACGAATTCGCCAAGCTCAACCTCGGCTACACCATCGTCAGCAAGCGCAAGCTCCTCCAGCTCGTGCAGGACAAACTGGTGACTGGCTGGGACGATCCGCGCATGCCGACGATTTCTGGGCTCCGCCGCCGCGGCATTCCAGCGAGTGCCTTGCGGCGCTTCGTCACCGGCGTTGGCGTGACCAAGTTCGACAGCGTCACCGACGTCGCCGTTTTCGAACATGCCATTCGTGAGGAACTCAACGCCACATCCCTCCGCCGCCTCGCCGTCCTTAAGCCCATCAAGCTCACGCTTGCCAATATCGCCCCGGGCGAAGTCATCGAATGCGACGCCACCGACAATCCTCAGTCCGAGACGCCCACGATCCGCAAAGTCGCGCTCACCCGCGAGGTCTACATCGAGCAGGATGATTTCGCCGAGGTTCCGCCGCCCAAATATTTCCGATTGAAACCCGGCGGCGAGGTTCGCCTCAAATATGCCTGCATCATCAAATGCGACGAGGTCGTGAAAGATGCAAACGGCGCGGTCACCGAACTTCGCTGCACCGCCGATCTCACCACCCGTGCCGGCGGCCCCAATGTCGACCGCAAGGTCAAGGGCACTATCCACTGGGTCAGCGCCAGCCACTGCCTCGAAACTGAGGTCCGCCTCTACGACCGGCTGTTCACCGTCGCCGAGCCCGATGCTGACGGAGAGTTCAAAAAACACGTGAACCCGCGTTCGCTCGAAATCGTGACTGCCAAACTGGAGCGTTCGCTCGGCGCCGCGACGCTCGCCGATCGCTACCAGTTCGAGCGCCTCGGCTATTTCGCCCTTGATGCGAAGGAGTCCACGCCGGACCGGCTAATCTTCAACCGCACAATCACGCTCAAGGACGCGTGGGTGCCGAAGAAGTAAGCGGAGATTGGCCCCAACTGCTCCTCGTCGCGTCACGCCCCACCCCAGCGTTTCCCCTTCTCCTCGGCCATGCCCCGCCAAATCCGCTTCATCGCGGCCTTGCTCGCCATCACCTTTATCGGCGGTCCTTGGCTGTTCTGGACCTACGAATACGGCGTTAACCCCAGCGTTCACACCTACGGGGATGCGCTCTGGTGGTGGTTCGTAAGTTCGACGACGGTCGGTTACGGTGACGTCGCTCCGATGACGCCGATGGGCCGGGCCGTCGGCGTCATCACGATCCTCGTTGGAATCTACTGCTACACCAACTTCATCGCCCTCACTGCTGATTCGCTCCACGGCCTGACCAACCGCCACCGTCTCGGCACGGCGCAAGTCACCGCGACGAAACACATCGTCATCGCCGAATACACCGCCTTTGCCGACGAACTGCTCCATGTCCTCGATCGCCACCCCTCGCTTGCCGGCCGCCCTGTCGTCCTCGTGACCGATCTCGTCTCGGTGCAGCCCTACCCGCAATATCACTTCGTGCGCGGCGTGCCGATCAGCCCCACGGCCCTGAAGCAGGCCAATATCGCCGAAGCGGATTTCGTTTTTGTCTTCGCCAACGTCCGCTTCCAGGATCCCGACCTGAAATCGCTCCACACCATCTCGCGCATCCGCCAGCTCAATACCCACGCCCGCATTGTCGTCGAGATGGCCAACCCTGCGTCCGACCTGCTAGCCCACCTCGGCGGCAACGTCACCGTCATCTCCAGCCGCGAACTTCTGGAATCCGTGCTGAAAAATCACGCGCTCGACCTTTCCGCTTATTTCCCGGCCGCAAAGCCGGCGGCGTAATCACTTTTACCCGTGGACGATTCCCTACCGCCCCTCTCCGCCGCCGAAATCCGTGTCCTCGGCTCGCTCGTTGAAAAGTCCGTCACGACGCCGGACTACTATCCGCTGACGCTCAATTCGCTTACGCTCGCGTGCAACCAAATCTCCAACCGCGACCCCGTGGTCGCCTTTGACGAAACGACCGTGGTGAGAGCTCTCGATGGTCTCCGCGAAAAGCGCCTCGCTTCCGTTTTCACCGGCGCCGAGAGCCGTGTCGCGAAATACAAACATTCCCTCACCGACGCCGTCCTCCTCACGCCCGGCGAAGTCGGTCTGCTCTGCGTGCTGATGTTGCGAGGCCCTCAGACGCTCGCCGAGCTCCGCACGCGCACAGAGCGTTTCCAGCCCTTCGAATCGCTCACCGAGGTTGACGAGGCGCTGCAGGCGCTCTCCACGCGCCAGCCCCAGCCGCTGGCCGTAAAGCTCCCTCGCCTCCCCGGCACCAAGGAGCCGCGTTACGCCCACCTTTTGGGCGGACCGATTGATATTACTGCACTCGCCGCTTCGGCCGCCGGTCCCGCTCCCGAACCGGCCACGCTCGCGGTGCGCGCCGAAAATGAACGGCTCGGCAAACTCGAAGCCGAAATGCTTTCCCTGCGCAACGAGCTGGTCGAACTGCGCCAACAATTCGCCGAATTCCGCAAACAATTCGAGTAGAGCAAGCCGTTGCTTGCCACGCACCAAAAACGTCTCTTTCACTCCGCGCACTCGTGAAGCAAAGTATCGTCACCCTCGACATGGAAGGCGTTCTCACGCCGGAAATCTGGATCGCCGTCGCCGAGCGCACCGGCATCCCCGAACTGCGTCGCACCACACGTGACGAGCCGGACTACGACAAGCTGATGCTCTACCGCATCGCCATCCTTGATCGCCACGGGATCACGCTTTCGAAGATTCAAGAGGTCATCGGCGGTCTCACTCCCCTGCCCGGCGCCCGCGAGTTTCTCGACGAACTCCGCAGCCGCCTGCAGCTGGTGATTCTCTCGGACACGTTCGAACAATTCGCCGATCCCTTCATGCGCCAGTTCGGTCGCCCCGCGCTTTTTTGCCACCGCCTGATCGTCGAAAACGACCGCATCGTCGGCTACAAACTCCGCATGGTCGACCAGAAGCGCCACGCCGTGGCCGCGCTGCAATCGCTCAACTACAACGTCATCGCCGCCGGCGACTCGTTTAACGATACGTCGATGCTCGCACAGGCCGACAGCGGCTTCCTCTTCCACGCGCCCGACAATATCGTGCGGCAGTTCCCGCAGTTCCCCTCAGTGAACGATTACAACGCGTTGTTGAAACTGATCCTGGCGCGCTGCTGACCGGAGCGGCGGTTTTCCAACCGCCGTGACTTCCTTCGTCAGGCCGACGCGAGCAGCTTTTCCAACCGAGCTTTCACGCGCTCACGGCCCAGCACGCGGAACATCCCGGTGATGCTCGGTCCGACGTTGGTGCCCGAAACGGCGAGCCGTGCCACCGATTGGTAGTCGCCAAATCCGAGCGCGTTTTTCGTCGCGAGGGCCTTGAGGCCTTCCTCGATCGCGGTATCGCTCGAAAAATCTGCCGTTGCCGCCCACGAGATTAGTTCCGCCAAGCGCGCCTTCGGGTCGCCTTTGCCCATGACTTTGTCGCGCACTTTCGCGTCGATCGCGAAATCCTCGTTAAAGAAATATGCCGTGTAGGCCGTGACCTCCTCAACACCTTTGAGCTTCGGCTGACTGAGCGCCAGGACTTCGCCAAAATAGACTGGCTCAGCTGCGAGCGCGGCCTTGGCCGCCGAGTTCTCGCTCTGTTTCGACAAGTAGTCCCGCGCCATCGCGACAAATTTCTCCGCCGGCTGCTCCAACAGGTAGACCATGTTCATGTGCGCGAGCTTCTTGTCGTCGAAGCGCGCGTTGCTCTGGTTGATCCCCGGCAAATCGTAGAGTCGGATGATGTCCGCAATCGGCATTTTCTCCCGGTCATCACCCGGATTCCAGCCGAGCAGGCACAGGAAATTCACGAGCGCCTCCGGGAGGTAGCCGCGTTTTTGATACTCCTCGATGAGCGCGCCCTGGTCTCGTTTCGACATCTTGCCCGGACCATTCTGTTTCAAGATCAGCGGAATGTGGGCGAAGGCCGGTGGTTTCACGCCAAAGCCTTCGTAGAGTGCGACGTGTTTGCTCGTGTTGGAGAGGTGGTCCTCCCCGCGGATGATGTGCGTGACCTTCATCGCGATGTCGTCGACCACGTTTACGAGGTGAAACACGGGATTGCCGTCCGAGCGCACGATCACGAAATCTTCGTCTTCGACGCGTTCCACGCGGCCGCGGATCTGATCCTCGATCACCAGCGGTGCCGTTTTGACTTTGGTGACGGTCTTCTTGCGGTGTTCGTCATACACCTCGTAGCGCTCGCCCAGCAGCTTGAACCAGATCGCCCCGTCCTTCTCGTAGGCACGTCCCGCCGCCATGAGCTTTGCGACATATTCTTTGTAAATGTCACTCCGTTCGCTCTGCCGGTAGGGACCGTAGTCGCCGCCTCCGCTGGTGCCATACTTCGGACCTTCGTCCCAGTTCATGCCCAACCAGGTGAGGCTCTCGTAAATCAAATTCAGGAACTGCTCGCTGTTGCGCTCCTTGTCCGTGTCCTCGATACGCAAAATGAACACGCCGCCCGTGTGGCGGGCGTAGAGCCAGTTGAACAACGCCGTGCGGGCGCTGCCGATATGGAAAAAACCGGTGGGACTCGGTGCGAAGCGAACGCGAACTTGGGACATGATTTAAGGAGACAGGATTATCAGGATGGACAGGATTCCAACCCATCTCTTTCAGCCGCCGTTGTGAATTCTGTCGATCCTCTTCATTGCCTGCCGCTCGATCCCGCCGCCTTCGTCGGGCGAGCGGAGTCCGCCGCGCGTGCAGCCGGCTTTCGCATCGAGCCGTTTGGCGAGTGTGCCGGCACGCCGTTGGTTGCATTGACCAAGAGAACGCCGGGCCCTCGCCCTCGTATTTACCTCTCTGCCGGCATTCACGGCGATGAACCCGCCCCACCCCTGGCACTGCTGACGCTGATCGAAGCCGGAGTCTTTGACGAACGCGCAAATTGGTTTGTCTGCCCTTTGCTAAACCCTGCCGGTTTCATGCGGAAGTCGCGCGAAAACGCCGACGGCCTCGACCTCAACCGCGACTACAAAGACCAGCGCTCGGCCGAAATCCGCGCCCACGCTGCGTGGCTCACTCGCCAACCGAATTTTGACCTAACGCTTTGCGTCCATGAGGATTGGGAATCGACGGGGTTTTATCTCTACGAGCTCAATCCGAACGGCCGCCCCACACTCGCCGATGCGATGATCACGGCCGTTGCCGCGATTTGCCCAATTGACCCTGCATCCGTGATCGATGGGCGACCCGTTGATGTCCCGGGAGTCATCCGGCCGGTGAGCGATCCCCTGCTGCGCGAACAATGGCCGGAGGCGATCTATCTGCGGCATCAACACACGACGCTGAGCTACACCCTTGAAAGCCCTTCGGCGTTTGCGTTGCCACTGCGAATCGCGGCACTGCGCGCAGCGATCGAAACCGCGATCAGTCGACTAACCCGCGTCTGACGCAAAACTCCCGCAGGTCTACGGGCATCGGCGCCGTGAAAACATGTTCAAGCCCTGCCGGCCGCAGATTGATCTCGGCGCAATGTAGGGCCTGGCGCGGCAGCCACAACTTCGCCTCGAGCTCGGCGTTCCAGCCGCGATCGATAAAATCCAGATAGCAGCGCGCATCGGGCCCGTAGATTTTATCACCTACCATCCAATGCCCCAACCATTGCGCGTGGGCGCGAATCTGATGCTTGCGGCCCGTCTCGGTCACGACCCGCGCCAGCGTGAACCCGCCTGCCCATGCCAATGGCGCGAAGTGGGTAACGGAGGGCTGCCCATCCGGGCGAACGCACGATTTCACAAACACGGGACTGCCGACATCATCCCCCAACGGCTCGTTGACGGTCACGGACTCCCTAAGTTCGCCGGTCAGGATTGTTAAATAAGCCTTGCCGATCTTTCGCTCCTGCACAGCCCGCTGCAGGCGGCTGGCGGTCGCCGGATCTTTGGCGAGCACCACGATACCGCTCGTCTCCCGGTCGAGGCGGAAGACCAGGTGCACCACGTCCAACTTTGCGTATTCGCGCAGGGCGCCCACGAGGCTCGACCATGGGCCCGCTTTCGAGGGATGGCACACGACATCGCCCGGTTTGTTCACCACCAGTAGGCGCTCATCTTCGTAGACGATCCACGGCGGCACTTCGTCGGGAGCGATCATTCGCACCGTGCCCTGCTTGGCGGGGCGCGGCCACGGGCAGGCCCGCCCGCCGAATGCCGACAAATCAGCCGGAAGCGCTCGTGCCGCTGGCTCGCCGGCCGGAATTTCGGTGCTCACGTTTGCACCTTTTTCAGCCGAAAACGCGCGAGAATTTTCGCCCCGATGCGTGCAGCCCAAGGTTTTGGCGGCAGCGACCCGAGCAACGCCGACAGTTTGTTAAGCCAACCGGTGACGATCTGACTTCGCGCCGCCGCGAGCGCTCGCAGCGCAGCCGTCACCACCTCGTCGCACGACATCCCGAGCCCATCTGGCACACTGCCCTTTTGGAGGCCGGCCCGCCGGAAAAAATCCGACGCGGTCGGCCCCGGGCAGACCGCCAAGGTCCGCACCCCACTCCCGCGGAGTTCCTCGTTCAGCGCCAGACTCCAATGCAAAACAAAGGTCTTCGTCGCCCCATAGGTCGCCATGTAAGCGGTCGGCTGAAACGCCGCGGTCGAGGCGATGTTGATGATCGCGCCACCGCGTTCGCGCAGCAGCGGCAGCAAGAGGCCCGTGAGCTGCACCAGCGCCCGCATATTAATGTCCATGATTTCGAGCTGCTGGGCGAGATTGGGCTCAGGAAAGCACCCATATGAGCCGAAACCACTGTTGTTGATGAGCAGCACGCGTCCCGCAGGCACCTCACGACGGAGCCAAGTCTCCACCGCCGCCGCCCCCGTGGCGACCTCCGCGGCGCGCGACAAATCGCATGTGAAATGGTTCAATCTTTTTCCCAGGTTTTTTATCTCCGGATCACGGCGTGAGAGGTTGCAAAAAACGAGGTCCGCGTTCAGCTTCGCAGTCAGATTGATAAACGATTTTCCAATTCCGGAAGATCCGCCCGTAACTACGACGGCCGTGAATGATTTGAGTTCTTCGCTTAGCGAGGCCACGGCGGACGTTGTGAGTGTTATATCCCTTTCACCGAGTCGGCTTCACCGTCGGCTTCGGTTCAAACCAAACCATACGTAGTAACATGAACAGCCAAAACCACCACGAACTGATCGTCTCCGGCATTCATCTCGAGCTGACCCCGTCGCTCAAAACTTATGTCCGCGAAAAAGCCGAGCGATTGTTTCGACACGAGGAGCGCATCGTGCGTCTCCGCGTTGAGCTGGAGTGCGATTCCAAAGAAGCCGTCGGCACGCGTTTCAAAGCCAAAGGCCACATCGCCATCTACGGCCCCGATATGAATGCCATGGTCGAGTCCGACGAATGTCACAAAGCGATCTCCATGCTCATCGACAAACTCGACCGCATGCTCGCCCGCCGCCACCAGTTACAGCGCGCCAAACGCCACCGCACGCACGTCCTCGATCTCGACGTCGCGCTGCCCAAAGCCGTCTGACCGACGCCCTCCTCCCTCCCTCAACCCGCCGTTACCACGGCGGGTTTTTTGTTGCCTGCGACTGCGCCTGTCCGTGCCGTCACGTCGTATGCCGCACCTCCCCGCTCCGACTCGCTACGACAACCCGTCTCTCTACCGATATTGTGGCCGCAGCGGACTGAAGCTCCCCGCTATCTCGCTGGGTCTCTGGCACAATTTCGGCGACGTCGACGCGTTCTCCAACGGTCGCGCCATGGTGCTGCGTGCCTTCGACCTCGGCATCACTCACTTCGACCTCGCCAATAATTACGGCCCGCCCCCCGGCGCGGCGGAAATGAATTTCGGGCGAATACTTCGCGACGATCTCCGCTCACATCGGGACGAGCTGATCATTTCGTCTAAAGCCGGCTACACCATGTGGCCCGGTCCCTATGGCGACTGGGGTTCGCGGAAATACCTGCTTTCGTCACTCGACCAAAGTCTACGCCGCCTCGGCGTCGACTACGTCGACATCTTTTACTCGCACCGACCTGATCCCCGCACGCCTTTGGAGGAAACCATGGGGGCACTCGCCCACGCGGTTCGATCCGGCAAAGCACTTTATGTCGGACTCTCGAATTACCCGGCGGAGCAAACCGCCCGGTCCGCCAAAATTCTTCGCGAACTCGGCGCACCCTGCCTGATCCATCAACCGAAGTATCACCTGTTCGAGCGCTGGATTGAAAACGGGCTGACAAAAGTCCTCTCCGAAGAGGGAATCGGCTGCATCCCGTTTTGCCCACTCGCCCAAGGCCTCCTCACGAACCGTTACCTCGAGGGCATTCCCGCCGACGCCCGCGCGGCGAAGGCCCACGGGTTTCTCAAGGCAGGCCAGATCACACCGGAAGTCCTCGCCAAAGTGCATCTGCTTAATGCCGTCGCTCAGGCCCGCGGACAATCCTTGGCGCAGATGGCGCTCGTCTGGGTGCTCCGGAATCCGGTCGTCACTTCGGCACTCATCGGCGCCAGCAAAGTCAGCCAGATCGAAGACAATCTCGCCGCGCTGAAAAACCCGCTGCTGAGTGCGGAGGAAATTCTCGCGATCGAGAAAATCTTCGCGGCACCGTGAGCGCAGCCCGCGCGACAACTCACTTTGCCGCCGCGGCGTTCCAGCGATAGCTCTCCCCGCGGGCCGGGCTGATGCGCCGAATTTCGCCGCCGTAGCGCAGCTCGCACGACCGCCCCGCGCGCGACCGCACCACTGCCGAAACCAGGCGACCGGCTCGCCACTCGAGATCCACCTCAAACCCTCCCCGTGCGCGCAAGCCCGACACGCTGCCGGAGTTCCACGCCGCGGGCAGCGCAGGCAGAATCTGGATCACCTGCACACCGTCCGCGGAAGTAGCGTGACTTTGTAGCAGCATCTCGGCGATGCCGGCAGTCGCGCCAAAATTAGAGTCGATTTGAAACGGCGGATGGGCGCCGAAGAGATTGGGATATGAGCCGCCGCTGCGTCCTCCAGCGGGCACCGGATTGAGCAGGCCTCGTAGAATCGATTCCGCGCGATCGCCGTCCCACAGGCGCGCCCAGAAATTTACTTTCCATGCCCGGCTCCAGCCCGTGGCACCGTCGCCGCGCGCGTTGAGCGAAACTTTGGCGGCATCGGCGAGCGCCGGTGTCGTCATCGGACTGATTTGACGTCCCGGATGAAGAGCAAAGAGATGCGAGACGTGCCGATGGTGGTCCTTGGGATCGTCGACATCCTCCATCCACTCCTGGATCTGCCCCCAGCGCCCGACCGTGGGACCAAGCAGTTTTGCCCGGCGCGCCGCGATCTTTGCCCGCAGCTCGGCGTCGCGTTCAAGTGCGGCCGACGCGTCGAGAAAATTGGTAAACAGATCCCAAATGATTTGTTGGTCGTAGGAGACGCCGGCGATGGGAGTGCGATCGCCTTCCTTCAAAACGAGCTTTCCGTCGACTACGATGGGCCCGTGTTCGGGCGACCAGCCGTCCGGCGTAACGAGCGCGCCGTCTCGTCCGGCGACGAGGCGGTTGTCCCAGTAGAGCACAAGCTCCTTGAGCAGCGGATACGCGCGCTCCGCAAGAAATGTCTGATTCGCCGAAAAAGCCGCGTGCGCCCAAAAATGTTGGGCGAGCCAGGCACTGCCCGGGCGGTGGATGGCCCACGCGGTATTGCCGCCAAACGGATTGTTCGTGCTGTATATGATCCAGCCGACGTCGGTCTTCAGCAAAGGATCCGGCGATTTCTTCTGCACCGCGGCGAGCATCTCGACCCAATCGAAAAGCGGCTCGGCGCATTCTGCGAGCGCCGTGGTTTCGGCGAGCCAGTAGTTCATTTCGATATTGATGTTCGTGGTGTAGCCCGAAAACCACGCCGGCTTGGCCTCGACATTCCAGAGCCCCTGTAAATTTGCCGGCAGTCCGCCCGGACGGGAACTCGCGATGAGCAGGTAGCGCCCGTAGTTGAACAACAAGGTCGCCAAGGCCGGATCCGGTGCTCCGGCTGCAATCGCCGCAAGTCGCTCGACGGTGCTCTTCATCGATGTAGGCGACACACCCAGGTCGAGCCGCACGCGCCGGTAGAGTGACCGATGGTCCGCGCTGTGCGTCTCGCGCATGGCCGAAAACTTCCGCTCGGCCGCGCGCGCGAGCCGGTCCGCAATCGTCGTCCCCGGCGCGTTTCCACGCCAGCCTCGCTCGGGACGGCGGTCATAATCCGTCGCCGCAGCGAGCAGGATCGTAACGGCATCCGCATCGGTAAACGTCACCCGGTCGTTGGTGCGAGTAACCTTGCCGCCTTCCGCGATGACCCGCGCGGTCGCCGCATAGCGCAGTCCGTTCGGCAACGAGCCCGCAAACGAGACGGACGCACCGTCGGCGGCGCTCTTGTTGGGCCGCACGTCGGCGAGGCGGATCGCTCCGGAAATTTTTCCGTTTTCGCTGGCCGTGAGTCGCACCGCGATCACACCGTCCGGGAAACTGGCGAGCGACTCCCGGGTGAACGTCACCCCGCCGTGCACGTAGCGCACGGTGCTCACCGCGGAATCAAGATCGAGCGTGCGCCGATACTCGCTCACGCCGACGCGATGGCCGGGCATCTCGATGAACAAATCGCCGAACGGCTGGTAGCCGCCCATGTCTTTGGTGCGTTCGGAACCGAGCCAGAGCGTTTGCTCGTTGAATTGGATACGTTCGGCGCCGGGCTCCCCGAAAACCATGCCGCCCATGCGGCCGTTGCCGATCGGGAGAGCTTCCACCCAATGCTTCGCAGGATGCTCATACCACAGCGTCGACGCGGGATTCGCCCCGGACTGCTCTGCCCGCAGACCGAGCGCAAGGGCGCCCACTGCCAGCCACAAAAGTCTTCGTAGGTTCATCGATGGGCGGTCCGAAAAAATTACGGGCCAATCCATTTCGGCGTGTAGCCGTCCCACTGGATATCGAGGCGGCCGATCGACCATGTTTTCCCGCCGGTGTTGTTACCTTGGAAAAACAAATGGGTGTTCCCCTTCTCGTCGACAAACACGCCGGGGTGACCCGATTCGGAAGAATTCCATGAACCGGGCGGTCCGTTGCGGAGGAAAGGTTCGCGCGACAGCCGCGTCCACTTCACGCCGTCGACACTCGTCGCGACTCCGATTTGCTGCGGCGCGTTGTTGTAGCCGCCCGCGTAGAACATCACGAGCCGCCCGTCGCGCACACAGATGCTGGCCGCTTCGATACAGGTCAGTTCCCACGGCAACTCCGGCTGCAACAGCGGCCCGTCGAGACTCAGGTCCTGCCAATGCGAGCGCGAATAGTCAGAGTCGGCCGGCGCTGCCGCGACGCCGAGCATCTGGCGTTTCATCTGCGGATCGCGGGTCGCGTAGTAGAGGAGCGCGCGGCCTTTCCAGAGGACGACCTCGGCATCGATGGCGCGCCCGACATTCCATTTCCCGGTCGGATGGAAGATCGGATTGCTGGCATCACGCGTGAACGTGACACCGTCCGTCGAGACGGCGTGGCAAATGGCGTCGGTTTTCCCGTTTCCGTAGGTCTGATAAAACAAATGCACCCGCCCGCCGATCACGATCGCGCCGGGCGCGGCGATGCCCTTGCTTTCGACGCCTTCGCCGGGCGGGAGCTCGCCGATTTTTTCCCACGTGCGCAGATCCCGGCTGCGCGCGATGCCAACCGACCAGCGCTTAACCGTCTCTGACTCCAGGCCAGGGAGAGAATAATACATCAGATAACTCCCGCGAAACGCGATCACGCTCGGGTCTTTGGTGAAGGGCTGGCCGTTGCGGGAAGAGTCCGCGTAGACGACCACCTCCTGTCCGGTCGGAACCGCAGTGGCGGCAGGCATGATGGCAGCGCTGGCAGCGAGCGCCGTGGCGAAGGCGAAGAAGCGAAATCGGCAGGAAGACATTTGGGCGAAGGGGATTAGTTAACGCGCCTGCAGGAATGTGCCGCGCAGTTGCCGATGCTCGGGCAATTCGCAGCCCTAATCAACTGCTCCGACGGTGAACGCGTTCACCGCATCGGTGCATGGCGCCGCGCGCAATCGCGGTTCGCCTTTATTTGCGCGCCGCCGGATTGAACGCCGGCGGAGGATCGTCAGCCAGCGCACGGGTCTGCACCTCGACGGCGCCTTTCCGCGCGGGTGGAAAGAGAATGAGCAGGAGACGGGCCGACTTCGGCGGTTTGATCACATCGGCATACGATTGCACGCGCGCGCCGCGCACATTCGTGAACAGCGTGAGCTTCGTCTCTTTCTTGAAGGGCACCGGGGCGTTCAACCCTTCCGCCACCGGAAATTCGGACTGCTCCAGCTGCGCGGTAAACTTCAAGCCGCTGAGATTCAGGATCGCGAGGTGTCCGGGCCCCAGCTTCGCCGCGCTGTCGTCGAGGACGGAAATTTGATACCGCAGACCGCGTGGGCCGGGCGCCGCCAGTTCGGTGAAGAGCAACAGCGGCTCGCGCATTTCCGCCGGAACGTTCGCCTCGGCGACCAGCGATCCGGTGGCGCTATCGACAAAACGGATCGGCGACGTGCCGTTGTAAGTGTGCCGTGTGGAGCGCGCGGCCGGGTTGAACTTGAGCGGCAGCTTGGCGCCGGTCGTGGAAACGTAGGCAAGCCCTTCAATCGGCCGGGCAGCGAAAACTGTAAAGCGAACGGAGATTTGCCCGGGACGTTGCGCGGCGACGAACGGCGCTCCGATCAACAGCGCACACACCAAAATCAAATATCGGATTTGGTAAGCCATCGGAGGGAAATGATTTTGAACCGCCGGCCAAACTCGCCCGGCGGAGCGCGATACTCGTCATCGGTGGGTTGATTCGGTATCGCCGGCGAAAAGGGTTCCGGGAAACGCTGCACGATCGCTTCGCACCATGCCTTGCCCTCGGTGAGCCCGGTGGCCGGATTGGTCGCTTCGCCATAGGCGCGGATCGTGAACGTATCGCTCCGCACAAACAGCACCGGCGCCAGCACCGTCATGATATCGGCCTGAGTCAGGAATACCGATGAGAACGGATAGGTGACCGCCGTGGCATCGGGATTCGCATTTGGAATCACATTGAGATTCAGATCGATGATCGCCTGCTCCAAGAGGCTCGGCGTGCCGTCGCCGTTCGCGGGATTGAGGAATTCCTCGATCGAATAAAATGGCCCCGACGTGGTGATACGGGTGCGAACCGCCGTGGCGATTCTTTGGGCGAGCGCAGTGACAGTGGCGGCATCAAGCGTGCGGAAACCTTGGCGGTAGTAGTCGGTGCGCACGATCGTGTTGGTCGAGGTGCCCGGCTCCGACTGCACATACGTGGGCGTGGCGCGGTAAGTTTCCTGGGCCGACTGGCTGAAGCGGGGGAAAGCGGCTTCGGCGGCGAGCGTGGTCGTAGAGGTGTCGGAATTTGTGCCAGTGGAGTCGCTGGAGTTCAGGTAGCGAAATTCTCGGCCGGTCGGAAAGCGCACGGAGCGGAGCACGGCGGCCCACGCGTCGGGATCAACCGAGTTGAGATTAAACGCGCCGCCTTGCAAAAGATAGCGGGCGGTCGGGCCGGCCACGGGCGGCTGGGGAGGAACCACGTCGGGCGTCGCGGGATCGGGCTCCACCGGCGGAGCCTGGACGAAATCTTCGAGCTTCACGGACGTGCCGTCGGGTTTGTGACGCAAGAGGCGTGCGAGGGTATTTGGCAGCGGGCGGGTCAAATCCGGCTGCGGCACGCCTTTGCCGAGACCGCTGAAGAAATGTTGGTCGAACAGGGCATTGTTCCACTCGACCGGGCCGGCTGCAGCCGCGGATTGTCCTATCCAGAACGGGCGGAGCGTCGGAATGCTGAGGTGCTGCAGCTGACCGAGACTGAGCAGTGGCCAGCGCGGCAACTCAAAGAGCGGAACGTCTTCGTCGGGACTCGTGCCGGCACGGGAGGTGGCAGAGCCCGGATAGCGGTCGAGCAGGAGGCTGGGATTGCCGGCAGTAAACGTGGCGACGTTGTTGCCGGCGGTGTCGACGACGAACGCAGCAGGGTCCACGGCGTTGCCGGGCTGCACATAGGGCGTGGCAGGGAACTGCGGAGGCTGCGGCAGCCGCGGATCGAGGCCCGGGGTTTGAAGCCAAGTTACTCCGTCGGCAATCGGGTCACCGAGTCGAAAGACAAATGCGAAATCGAGACTGCGTTTGTCGATCTCGACAGGGTTGCTCCCTCCCGAAAAATCGTTGAATGGCGGCGAGCGGAAAGTGGCCAAGACTACGTCGTCGGAGCTTCGGCGGATTTCGATTTCAAGCACGGCCGGACGGAACATGAAACACTGCCGCGAAACATAGTTTGTCGTATTCGCACCTGAGCTCACCGGAAAGGGATCACCGGCGGCTCGCACAACGCCGCTGCCGCTCGTCTGCAGATCGCGCACATCAAACTCCATTAAATTTGTGCCCGTGGTCGGGTCCGGCTCGGTGTTGGAAATCGCCGACCAGTTGTAGACGCGACCCGGCAGCCACGAGGCGTATTGGTCGTTGGCGCTCGAGCGCGTCCATGGAAGCGACAGACGAATGGGGGCGCCCGTAAGAGCGGGGTCGCCCATCAACGGCTGCAAATCGATATGACGGAAATTTGCTTTGTTATCGCGAACGTTCACGTCGGGCAGGCCCGTGATCCGCACTTCCAAATCTTCCGGCACTAGTGCGCCGGTGTAGGGGTTCCAAAGCTCAACGACTGCGCGCATGCTGCATTCGAGATTGGTGAGACTGCTCGAAAATTGGGAGTTGTTGCGGATGCTGAACGCGAGTGCCAGGTAGCTGAGCACCGGCGTCACGCCGAACTGCGAGCCGTTGGCGTCGGTTACCGCCGGCGTCATGCGGTAGCGGCGCCGGAGAGCGCTTGCGGCTTGGGAGGGGCCCCCGGGCAACGGGTTGGCCTCGGGATCTTCCATGTAGGCCGGGTAATTAGACCACGCCGAGAAGGCCGTGCCGAGAGGGCCGGGGTTGAGAGAAAGATCATTGCGCAGACTTGGCGTTCCCGGAGCGGCGTTTGCGCGTGCCAGCACCGCGTGGTTGCCGACGGTCCAATGGTGATAGTGAGTTTTTAGCTGGGCGAGACCGAGGGCAGTGCCGGCCGTATTGCGCAGGTAGGGAATCTGTTGGGTGGCGAGGGTGTTCGCGGCGAGCGTGAGATTGGCGGTATCGCGCGGATCAAAGACGGCCGCGTTCGTCGCCGTGGCAAAGGCGCCGGCACCCAGACCGGTTTGCTGGAAGAGACGCGTGCGCGCTTCGGAGTTGGCGATGCCCGCACTGTCGACGAAGGGCGGATAATTGAGCTGGGCGGTGAGGTTTGGGCGCGCGACGTCGGCCTTCACCCCGTTGTCGCCGATCCACCAGGCATAGCGGCCGATGGTGGCGTTGCCGGTGCGGCCGGGAACGCCGGGAGCGGTGATGGTCTGGAGCGCGGCGTAGGTGTTGTTGGCGGCATTTGTGCCGTCAGTATTCGTGCCGACGAGTTCGATGCGGTTGGCCGCGCCAATGTTGGCAGTGACGTCGATGGCCGTGCCGGTTTCCATACCGCTCGCCAGCCAAACCGGGGCCGTGCCGGCGGCGGCGGTCGTGTCCCACACGCCGGTATAGCGGCGTTTCTGCGCAACCACACCGTCGACGATGTCGGCAGTCGCGGTCACGCGTGAATCGGGCCCGGCATGTTTCTGCAATTGGGCCACGGCGACATTGAGTGCGAAGAGTGCGTTTTGGCGGGCTTGAGCCTGACGCTGGGTATTGCCGGCGACGGCGGTCTCAACGCGCGTGTAGGTCGCGAGGCCGACGAGCAAGATCACGAGAAACGCAAGGAGGGTGATCGTGATGAGCAACGCGAAGCCGCGGGTCGCTTTGAGTCGGGAGCAGGAAACTGGGAGCGGAGAGGCCAAGGCGGAATAGTTCGGGAGCGTTGCGGTCGGTGAGCGACGCGGATCGGTCAGAGCGGTTGCGCGTTGATGACGATGCGGCGGGTAAACACTTGGGAGTTGGCCAGCGCCAGCTGCCACCAAAACTGTTGGGCGTTGAATCCGGTGGGGATGGTGAGCGGAGAATTGGCCTGCTCGTAGGTGGCGATAAGGCGCGCGCCTTCTTCAGTGAGGATGCGGACCATCACATCGACGACCTCGGGCATGACGAAATTGTAATTGGTCGAATCCGTGGCGGTGGCTGCGGGGAGTTGGGCGCGCAGCCGTGCCGTCGTGGCATTGCTCGCGGTGCCGTTCTGATTGGCCGCGGGAAAGACAAGGCGCAGACCCGAGGCCTGACTGGCATCGCGCACGTAGCAGCGCACGCCAAAGTCGATGACGTTGTCGGCAATCACAGAGTCCAGATTGCGGGCGTTGGTAGAGACGACTTGAATCGTGCGCGGGTCGCCTGTCTGCGAACCGTTGTTGGTATTGGTATTGTTCGTCGTATAGGCGGCGGAGGTGATGTTGAATCCGGCATCCATGACGCCAAGCCGCGTCACATTCGAAACCACCGTCGAGGCGGGACGCGCGACGGCGCGGTGCAGAAAATAGCCGGTGCGCTGCGCGGCGGGCGCGACCGTCGAAGTCGAACTGAAGCGCCGGACAATCTGGTATCCAACGGCGACCGGAGCCGAAAACAAAGTCGGATCAGGGCTGGCCGCAGTGGGCGTGACGTGGTTGCCACGCTTGGTCGTGAAAAAACGAAGCCAGACACCGGCCGTGCTGAAGCGGGCGTCGGAGAGGTTGGGCGTCGTCATGGCCAGTGACACCCCGCCGGCAGGTTTAGGGTTGGCCGCGGCAGGTTGCCACAACCCCGAATTGCTCGTGGCGCTCAGGACGTCGGCCGCCATCCAGACATTGCCATCGTCGCGGTAGAGCGCGGAGGAGAGGTCGAGGGAAAGTTGATCAAGCACGAGGCGCGCCTGGGCCTCGGTCGAAAGTTTACCGGACGTGCGTGTCCAGAAACCGGACACATTGCTGACGATCGCAACGATGAAGCCGGCCAGCACGGCGGTAATCACGGCCGAAACCAAGAGTTCAATGAGGGTAAAGCCGCGCGGGCGGAGGGCACGTCCACCAAGTCTGCGGTAGCGCGCCGCACGGGCCGAGTAAGGCAAGGTGGTGGAAAGGACGGAACGCATCAGCTTAACGTGTCAGGACACCCGAAAAAAAGAGGACCTGCTTCTGGCTATTGTTAAAGCGGATGTTGCCGGTCGGGCTGAAACCCGCCGGGAGGGCGCGACGCGGGTTGGTCGGGGTGGCGTCGGGCACGAAAGCGGGCCAGCGAACGCGGGCGTTGTAGGGCAAGATGAGCGTGGTGGCGATGGGATCGGCCGTAGGCGGATCGGCATTGTCGTCGCCGAGCGGCACGAGCGCCTCATTGCGGATCAAAGCTATTTCAAAATATTTTTCGAGGTCGGTGCGCCCCCAGATGGGATCGCTGTAGGGGCCGATTTTCAGACCGTCGCGGCTCGCAAAAAGCAACTGCGTATCAAGGCGCGGGTCGGCCTCCGGGGAATTGGGGGTGCCATCAACATCGGTCAACTGGTGGCGGTTGACGCCGCTCGAGATTTTCAGCAACGGCACTACGTCGGCAAATGGCTGGCCTTGGAGTTTGGCGTTGAGCAACGCAGCGACGTTGGCAGCAGCTTCCGCGTCGGCCAGATTGCCCACGGATTTCGCGACGGGCGTAAAAAGCCCGAGCACCGCCACCATGCCGATCGCAAAAATCCCGATTGCCGCGACGACTTCGAGGAGGCTGAAAGCACGGCGCCGGCGCAAACAATCGACTGGGGTCGGCATATCCATGATCAGAAACCGGTGGCCTCGTTCACATACGAAATCGCGCCGTTGGCGCGAATCCGAATGCCACGCACGGCATTGGCGTTGTTAAATGCAGGAAGATTGTTGGTGCCGAGTGCGCCGGTTGTAACGACGAGTTTGGTATAGGGACTCGCGGCCGGATTGAGCGATCCGTCGGCCTTGAATTCGATGAAGAACACCGTGCTCGCACCGAAGAACGCCGTGCCGTTGGGCTGATTCGGGTTTCCGGCCGTGCCGAGAGGGGCGGAGATCGGCGCCGGATTTGTCGGCCACGCCACTCCAGCCGCCAGGAGACCGTTCGTAGTCGGGGGAACGAGATAAACGCCATTCGGAAGGTAAGTCGGGCTGCCCACCGGAACCCAGAACGCCGTGGAGCCCTGGGTTGCCGCGACGAATACCTGCAGAAGACGCAGGTATTTCAAGTTGTCGCCGCCCGGCGGTCGCGTGGCGTAGATCATGAGCCGGGCCTCCGTCTGGTTCAGCGCGGCTTGGGCCCGCGCTTGGCCGACGAGCGCCCCCAAGGTGTTCTGCGCGCTCGTCAACGAACTCCCCGCCTTGTCGCGCAGCGCAAAACCGAAACCACCGATCATGATAACGATCAGACCGATCACGATCATCATTTCAATGAGCGTGAATCCGGCGGCGTGGGTGCGTCGACGGCACGATGCGCACGGCGAATGCGTCGGTATCGACGCACGCGACGTTGGACAAGCATTCAGACCGGGCCTCATTTCCAACTCATGATGAGATCGTTTTCCGTCGTCGAACCGGGGGGAGCGCTGTAAAAAATCACCCCGGCGTGAATTCCACCGGTCACCGCCGTGGTAACAACCGTAGTGGGCCGAATCTGGGTCGTGCCACCGGAGACCACCACCGTGGGAAACGGACTGGCGTCGCGCCCGTTGATAACGCCGTCGAGGTTGCTGTCCGTGACGACAGCAATCGAGGTGTTGTAAAATGCATCCCGGACAAAATTGAGCTGGGCGCTGGTATTGCGTCCGGCGGCGACATCGGCCTGCAGCACAAAATCGGAGTCGGTGAAGTTGATGAAACTAATCCGGCGAGCATTCTGGGTGATGGCGGGCAGCGGATTGCCGGTGGTCGCACCCGTCAATGCGGAGCCGTCGCGCCGCTTGCCGGCGAGGAGATCGTGAAAGAGGTGGTTGCCCGTGAGCTGAGTCGTCGCGCCTTGGTTGACGAGTTTTTGGGCCCCGTTCGTGAAAAGCTGCGGATAACTGCCGTATTCCTGGCGGAAATTTTCAAAGGCGGTGCCCCACTGGCTGAACTGGGTGCGGGTCTTGGCTTTGTTGGCCGCGACGCGAGCACCACTCGTAGTCGGAATCAAGATCGCCGCCAAAATGCCAATCACCGCCACGACGGTCAGAAGCTCGATGAGCGTAAAGGCGGCACTGGACGCGAGCGAAGCGGCGCGGCGGGGAGCAACGGACGGGGTAGATCGGAGGCGGCTCATTGGAGTTTGTCGGCGTAGATGTTGTCGGCGTTGTCGCCCGTAGTTTGGGTTTGGCCCGTGTAGATGCCCGTGGCGTTGGGAAGCGTGGTGGCAGCCCCGTCAGGGCCCACCGAATACAGGATAAAAGAGGGCGCATCCCACCGTGGCGGGCGGCCGCCGGGAGGCGTCGCCTGTTTGTAGAAATACATGTAGCGATTGCCCCACGGATCGAGAAACGCGTTGTTGTTGGCCACCTTGGTCGGCGGCGTGCCGGAGGGGACCGCGAAAGTGGCGTTGTTGATCGCGACATCGACGGCAAATTTTGTCACTTCGACGAATTTGGGACCGTTGAGGCGGGTGTTGAAATTGTTCGGTCCGTAGACGCCGATCAGGGCGTTGAAGAGGCGTGCCTGCGCGGTGTTCACGCCGGGACCAGTGGTGCCGGTAACACGATGCGAGTTGGCCGCCGACGGACCAGTCTGAGGGTAATCGCCGTAGTGGCGCTTGTAGTCCTCCAGCGCCTGCACGAGCAGAGCGAGTTCGGATTTCGCCCGGGCCAAGTGCGCCCGTTGCTTGGTGCTGCGAACCACCCCGATGCTGATGGAGGCGAGGATCGCGAGGATGGCCACAACCGTAAGCAACTCGAGCAGCGTAAACGCGTGCGAGCGGCGATGTGGGTGGGCAAACGGCATGGGGACGAAAGAAGGACGCGAATGAAGCGGCAACGTTACACGTGCCGCAAACGGAAAAAGGAAGAGGCGGGTTTTGCAACCCGCCCCGTGTTGTGAATCGATCGGCTGCGCTCGGCCGCGATCGGTCGATGGCTTAATCGTCGGCCTGTAGCGCGGCGACCACGCTAAAATCCTCCAAGGTAGTCGTGTCGCCCTTCACCTCTCCACCATTGGCGATTTCCTTGAGGATGCGACGCATGATTTTTCCGCTGCGCGTCTTTGGCAGGCTGGCCGCGAAGCGCACCGTGTCAGGCTTTGCAATCGAGCCGATCTCTTTGCCGACGTGGTTGCGGAGTTCTTCCTTCAAGGCGTCGCTCGGGGCGATGCCCCCCTTTACGGTAACGAAAACGACGAGCGACTGGCCTTTGAGCTCATCGGGACGTCCCACCGCGGCAGCCTCGGCGACGGCCGGATGAGAGACGAGTGCGCTTTCGATTTCGGCGGTGCCGATGCGGTGGCCCGAGACGTTGAGCACGTCGTCGATTCGGCCGACAATCCAGAAATAACCATCCTTGTCCTGGCGGGCGCCATCACCGGTAAAGTAGACGCCTGTCTTTCCGGGGAACTCGCTCCAATAGGCTTTGACGTAGCGTTCATCGTCTCCCCACAGCGTTCGCAACATCGAGGGCCATGGCTGGGTGATGATGAGCTTGCCACCGCTGTTGCGGGGCACCTCTTTGCATTTTTCGTCGACGACTTTGGGCACGACGCCGAAGAAGGGCCGGGTGCCGGAGCCGGGCTTCGTCGGGGTGACGCCGGGAATCGGCGCAATCATGATCGATCCGGTTTCGGTTTGCCACCACGTGTCGACAATCGGGCAGCGCTTCTTGCCGATCATGGTGTGATACCACATCCACGCCTCAGGATTGATGGGTTCGCCCACGGAACCGAGCAGCCGGAGGGAATCGAGACGATGGCGCAGCACGTAGTTGTCGCCCCAACGCATAAACGCGCGAATCGCGGTCGGAGCCGTGTAGAGAATCGTGATGCCGTGGCGGTCAATCATCTGCCAAAAGCGGTCGGGCTCCGGTTGGTTCGGCGCGCCCTCATAGATGAACACCGTCGAGCCGTTAGAGAGCAGGCCGTAGACGACGTAACTATGTCCAGTAATCCAGCCGATATCGGCCGAGCAGAAATAGCGGTCGGTCTCCTTCAAATCGAAGACATAGTGGGAGCTCAGTTTCGCACCCAACAAGTAGCCGGCGCTGGTATGGAGAACGCCCTTCGGTTTTCCGGTGGACCCCGATGTATAGAGAATGAAGAGCGGGTGTTCGGAATCGAAAGCCCTGGCTTTGTGGGTATTGGGAGCGCCGGTCCACGCATCTTTCCACCATACATCGCGACCTTCTTTCATTTCGACCGGATTGCCGCAGCGTTTCACCACAATCACGGATTGGACGGTCGGCGTGCCGTCGAGGGCCTTATCAACGCTGGCTTTGAGTTCGATGACCTTCCCGCGGCGGAATCCGCCGTCGGCGGTGATGACGAGCTTCGCTTTGCAGTCGTTGATGCGGTCCTTGATGGATTCGGAGCTAAAACCGCCAAAAATCACGGTATGAATCGCCCCGACCCGCGCACAAGCGAGCATCGCAATCACCGCCTCCGGGATCATCGGCATGTAAAGCGCCACACGGTCGCCGGCGCCCACTCCCAGATTCTCGAATATATGGGCTAGGCGGCAGACGTGAAAATGGAGCTGCTTATAGGTGATCGTGCGAACATCGCCCGGCTCACCCTCGAAGATAAGCGCCGCCTTGTTTTCGCGCGCCGTGCCCAAGTGACGATCCAGGCAATTCTCCGAGACATTTAGCTTACCGCCGACAAACCACTTCGCGTGCGGTGGCTGCCAATCCAACACCTTCTTGTAGGGCTTCCGCCAGACGAGTTGTTCCTTCGCCTGCCGGTCCCAGAATTTTTCTGGGCTATTGACAGACTCATTATAGAGCCTTTTGTAAGCCGCATCACTCCCAAGATTAGCTTGGGCTTTGAACTCGGCCGAAGGCCTGAATAACCGGTGTTCCCGGGAAACTGAGGTAATCGTCTGGTCTGGCACGTTGTGTCGGATTTTAGGGTTAAGAACGCGAAACTCGCGGCTCTTATCCTGCCGTGAGTTTCAAGCGTCAAGCGCGGGACGTGGCTGTTTTAATTTAATCTGTATGGAAAAGAAAACCCTGTCTGCCTCTGCGGACACACCCGCCGTCGCTGCACCTGTTGCCGCGAGTCCGGCTCCGTCGGTCACCGAATCCGGTGCCACATCTCCCGCACCTGCTCCCGCGCCGGTGCCCGTCGCTCCCCCACCCGCTCCCGTTGAAAATACGATTCGGGTCGAAGGCGTCCTCGACATCGATCTCCAACGCGGCGGCAACGGCCAACTCCTCGATTTGTCGCGTGGCGGCAAACGCCGGCCGACCGACACCTTTGTCCCTAAAGAACTGATTCGCCGGTTCAAACTGCGCACCGGCTCGATGATCGGCGGCACGGCCTTTCCCGCCGACGGTCGCTTCCTCAATCCAAAAATGCGCTTCATCGAGACTGTCGATGGTGTGCCACTCGAAGACCGCCGCCAGCGTTGGGACTACACCACGCTCACTACCGTCTCGCCCAACCAGTTCCTCAAGATGGAACTCAAGGACGGTCGTCTCACGACGCGTGCTGTGGATCTCTTCTGCCCCATCGGCAAAGGCACCCGCGGTCTCATTGTCGCTCCGCCGCGCACCGGCAAAACGACCCTTCTGCGCGACATGGCCCTCGGTGTTTTGCAAAACAACCCCGAGTGTCACGTGATGATTCTCCTCGTCGATGAGCGCCCCGAGGAAGTCACCGACTTCCGCCGCAGCGTGCCCGCGGCCGAAGTGTGGGCTTCGTCCAATGACGAGCAGATCGAAAACCACATCCGTATCGCCGATCTTTGCATCGAGCGCGCCAAGCGCCTCGTCGAGGTCGGTCGTGACGTCGTCCTCTTCGTCGATTCAATCACCCGCCTCTCCCGCGCCCACAACACCGCCCGCAACTCCGGCCGCACAGGCTCCGGCGGTCTTGATGTTCGCGCGCTCGAAAAACCCCGCCAGATCTTCGCCACCGCCCGCAAGACCGAGGAAGCCGGCTCGTTGACCATTATTGCCTCCGTGCTAGTCGAAACCGGCAGTCGCATGGACGACGTGATCTTCCAAGAATTCAAAGGCACCGGCAACATGGAGCTCGTCCTTGATCGCAAGTGCGCCGAGATGCGGCTCTGGCCGGCCATCAACGTCGCCGCTTCCGGCACGCGCAAAGAGGAACTGCTCATCGACGCCAAGACGCTCGAAGGCATCCACTTTTTCCGTCGCGCCCTGGTGCAACAAAAAATTGAGGAAGCAACCGACACGATGATTGCGCGTCTTTCCAAGACCAAGACCAACGCCGAGTTCCTCAAACTAATAGCCCGCTAGTCTTCATAACTTCGCTCTTGCCGCCGTCTTTGGTCGCCGAGCAAACTTCCCCTTCACGCCAGCCCGCCTCGCAGTCCATCCCGCCAACCCACCGCATGCATAGTTTCTCCGAGCAATGTCTCGACATGGCCCGCTCGATGTTGAGCCACAACATCGACTCCATCCAACCTGACGGCACTATCCTTCCTGCTCCCGGCGAGCAGCCTCGTCCCGACGAGCCCGGCCACGTGGCCTATGCTCTCGGCGAATACTACCGAGCCACCGGCGAAACCTCCCTCAAAGGCCACGATATCATCGATCTGGCCGCGCGTTGCATCACCGCGCAGATGTTCACCGAGCCGCCGGCCGAAAACGGCTTGGCCTACGCAGCGCTCGGCCTGCTCTGTTTCGGTCCCTCAAAAGATCGCAATCCCGTCTGGGAACGCCTCGTAGAGGAAACCCAACAACGCATCGACAAGTCTCTGCTCCACCGTAGCGACTACGACAACCACTGGCAGGCCTTCAATATCGCCAAAGCCGTCGCCCGCTTTAGCTTTGGCCTTTCCAAAAAAGACGAAACTTCGCGCCTGATCGAGCGCATGTGCGATCGTATCAATCAGACCAGCTCGGCCGGTTTCTTTGACGACGCCACCGAAGGTTTTGGCGGCAACTACAATCTCTACGGCGTGATGAGCTTTGTGTTCGTCCGCTCCGCGCTCCAACTCCACGCCAACAGCGGCGTGCGCGACCGCAAGCTCCCCACCCTCCGCACTTACGCCGAGAAGTATATCAAGATGATGCCGGATCTCGTTCGCGCGGACGGCCTTGGTTGGGCGTTCGGCCGGGCGGCCGGAGCCTACGGCCAGATGCATTGCATCAGCTTGATTTTGCAGGGCCTCCGTGACGGCTGGATCGCCGACGACCAGAAGGTCAAATACTACGACATTCTGCGCCGGCTGTTCATGTTTTTCTACGAAACCTACCTCGATCAGGAGCACGGGTTTCTCGACCTCCGCGACGAAGAGCGGACCGCCTACTCGCACCACACGACGCGCATGGCGAACTTCGATGCCGCCCGCTACCTTTGCCAATGGTCGCGCCTCGCAAAGACGGTTTCCATCCCTTCCGGCAACCCAAAGATTGAGCCGCCGCGCACCTCCGGGCGTTTTGTCATCTTCGACAAATCGAACCGTAAAGAACAGGGCCTCTTCCTCTATCGTGACGCCGAAACCGGTCTGCACCTCCAAGTGCCGCTGATCAGCTCGGGCAAGACGCTCACCAGCGACTCGCTCACGTTCCCTCATTGCCCCGGCATCTTCGATTGGCCGAACAATGTTTACGCGCCAATCATGCTCCCCGAGCTCACCTTCGGCGAACATGTAACCCTCCCCGCGTTTTACGGCAAAAACTGCGTTACCGGACTTGGTCTCCGCAACAGCTTCTACTTCCGCTACGAACAGCCTGAGCTCATCTCCAACAAGGAAGAGTTCGTCAAAGGCCTTGGCAGCGTGAAGGTCCAATGGACCTTTGCCGGCAACAAGATCGGCTGTGAGTTCGCCTACACGGTGAAACAGCAGGTCACCCTCGACAAATTCCGCTACGCCCTCGCCATCGCCGCCCCTCACTCGAAATACCGGGTCACGGGCTCGCTTGCCTTGGGCGCCGCTGGACAGCGTTGCAGCGTGGCCAAGGACGACTTCCAGGCGGTTTGGCAGGATACCGAAGTCGTCAGCGCCGATCCGACCTACCGCACCAACTACGGCAAGATCCACTATCTGCAGTATCTTGTGCGTGATCACCCGCTGATTATGCGCCCCGGGCACGTTTACCGCCTCGCGGTGAACTTTGAACCGGACGTCGCCCACACGGAAAGCTGAGCGCGACTTGCTTCGCACTCAGACCGCTTAACGGCAGGGGCTCTGTGCCCCTGCCGTTTGTTTTTCTACTCGCTCCCCAACGTCTGATCTTCGCACTTTTATCCGTGCTCTCCCGCCGCATCATTCCCTGTCTCGACGTCAATGCCGGTCGCGTCGTCAAAGGCATCAGATTTCAACAACTCCGTGATGCGGGGGATCCGGTGCAAAGCGCCAAAGCCTACGACGCCCAAGGCGCGGACGAACTGGTCTTTCTCGACATCACGGCTTCCAGCGACGGGCGCAGCATCATGCATGACGTCGTCGCGGCAACCGCAGAACAGTGCTTCATGCCGCTTACCGTCGGCGGAGGCCTACGGACCGTCGTAGACATCGAGGCGATGCTGAAGAGCGGTGCCGACAAAGTTTCCCTCAACACCGCCGCGATCAAAAACCCGCAATTGATTGCCGACGCCTCAAATCGCTTTGGCGCGCAGTGCATCGTGCTCGCCATCGACGCGAAGCGGGAGCCCGGCGGGAAATCTTGGCGCGTTTATACACACGGCGGGCGCAATCCCACGGAACTCAACGCCGTCGAGTGGGCGAAGAAGGCCGTGGCTCTCGGTGCCGGTGAGATTCTCCTGACCAGCATGGATGCGGACGGCACTCAAGCGGGCTACGACTGTGGACTCACTCGCGCCGTAAGTGACGCCGTCACCGTCCCCGTGATCGCCAGCGGCGGCGCAGGCACGCTGGCGCATTTCGCCGACGTGCTCGATACGGGGCGCGCCAGTGCGGTGCTCGCCGCGAGCCTCTTTCACTTCGGGACGCTGACGATTCCGCAGGTAAAAGACTACCTCGCGACGCGCGGTGTGCCGGTCCGTCGATAATCACCCGGCCGCCGGCGCGGACTCTGTCGCCGCCACGACGGCCGGAACCGCTTGTCCCGGTTTCGCCTTGGGCGAACCAACCAACACGCTCAACTGTTCCTGCACGGCGACGAAAAATTCGGGCGTCAATTCTCCGCCCGGAACCTCAAAAAGCTGCTTGGTCTTTGCGTGTTCGTAAACGTTGCGCTCCCGGTCCGCCGACTTGCCCTTTGGACGCAGAATTTTCTTCCGCTCTAGCATTAGTGCCAAAAATTGCAGCAAGCGGGTGCTCTCCGGAGTCGGTTCCGTCAACGGGTCCGCGAGCGTCACAAACAAATTCTCCGCGGTAAGTTTCAGCTCACGCTCGGAGTTCTCGCCGGCTTTCTTCGGCTTGAATACGTGCACCCAACGGCAGGCCACAAAGCCAACGGGAGCGAAATTCGCGGCGTGGGTCTCGATTACGTCGTAGCGCACGATCTCGGTCGTCGTCGCACGAACCAGATAGCTGGCCACTCGCGCCCCTTCGACAAAGGGCTCGCCGGAGACGGCGCACACAGGAGCGAGCGGCTGCAGATGCAATTCCATAGGCTTTCTTGTTTACTACCGCCCGCACCGGACGCTAGCACTTTCCCGCCGCATGAACGGGAGACTCATCGCCATCGGAGACATCCATGGCTGCCACACCGAATTCGCCGAACTTCTCGCGCGCCTCGAACTGACCAAAAGTGACCGGCTCATCCTCTTGGGAGATCTCGTCAACCGCGGTCCCGACAGCAATCGGGTGATCGACCTCGCCCGCGAGAACCGCGCCCTCGCACTCCTCGGCAATCACGAACTTCGCCTGCTAAAATATCGACGCACGGGAGACCGAAAATACGTAAAGGAGACTGACCTCGATACATTCGGAAAACTTAGACCCGAAGATTGGAAGTATCTCGAGAGCATGCCGCTCACTTTCGAGGAACCGGAGCTTAACGTGGTCTTCGTGCATGGAGGCTTCTTGCCTGGCGAACCGTGGGCAAAACAACCAGCCGAGGTCGTCACCCGGATTCAAGTGATTGATCGCGACGGTCGCCCGGCCAAGCGCGGCGACGCACCCGGCGCTCCGTCGTGGGCCGATTTCTGGAGCGGTCCGCCCTTCGTCGTTTATGGCCACACGTCACGCGACGAGATCTACAAACTCAAGTGGTCCGTCGGCATCGACACCTCCTGCTGCATGGGCGGCTCGCTGACGGCCTACATTCTGCCGGAAAAACGTTTCGTCCAAGTGAAAGCCCGCCAACGCTATTACCCGTGATCGCTTCCCCTCCACCTGCCGGAACACTGCTGCTCTGTATCGACATGCAGCCCGTTTTTGTGCGCGCAGTCACCGACGGGGCACGCGTGCAACGCCGGTGTGAGTTTGCCGTTGCGGCCGCGCGCGGACTTGGCCTGCCCATCGCCTTCACCGAACAGGTCCCGCAAAAGCTCGGTGCGACCGCCCCGGAGTTGGTCGCGCTGGCGCCGGGCGCACTAGCGTTCGGGAAAGAGACGTTTTCTGCCCTCGCCGACGCGGCCATTCGCGATGCACTGCTTCGCGAACAGAAGGTCGATCATCTGCTCATCTGCGGTATCGAAACTCCGATTTGCGTTTACCAAACCGCGATTGAGGCCCTCGCGGCCGACTTGCACGTGACGCTACTGAGCGACGCCATCGGCGCCCGACGTCCGGACGACGCCGCGGCCTGTCTGGCCGCGTTACAGCACTCCGGTGTGCACGTGTTGCCCAGTGAAACCGTATTTTATGCCCTGCTCGGCGCCGTGCGACATCCGTTCTTCAAAGCCTACACTCAACTCGTAAAATCCCATGCCTGACTCGCCCATGCTTTCCACCGTTCGCGACCTCAAGGCACCTGGCACCGAGGCGAATGGCCGCCCGTTCGCCAGCTTGCTTGTCGTCAAGAAACTCGCCGCCAAGACCGCCTCCAACGGGAATCCCTTTTTCAGCGTGGATCTCGGTGACCGCACTGGGTCGTTTGGCTGCACGATCTTTTCAGACAATCCCTCCTTTGAAGCCATCAAGGCCGGCGGAGAAGGTGCGGTGGTCCGCATCGAGGGGAAAATCGATTTCTACCAAGGACGACTCTCCCCAAAAATTGCCCGGGCCGATGTTTTGACCGAAGACCAGCTCGGTGCGCCGGGCTTGCTGGAGAATTTGGTCGAAGTTGCACCCGAAAACGCCGAAGAACTTTGGGCGGAATTCAACGGCTTTATCGAGAGCATCATCCACCCCGAACTTCGGGCGACCGTGCGGGCCGTGTTTGACGAAATTGGTGAAAATTTCAAATGGGCACCCGCCGCCGTAGCGATGCACCACGCATATCGGCACGGCCTCCTTGAGCACACCACCCACATGGCGCGCGCGTGCAAAGCACTCCTGCCGCTCTATACCGAAGTGCAGGGCGATCTCGCGATGGCCGGCATCCTTTTGCACGACACCGGCAAGGTCATCGAATACGAAGGCACGTTGTCCACCAAACGGAGCCGCCGTGGCATTCTGCAAGGCCACGTCGTCCTTGGCTACCAACTCGCCCGCAAAGCCGGCATGAAGGTGAAACTGGCCCCGGATCTCCTCGAACGCCTCGAACACATTATTCTCTCGCACCAAGGCGAACCCGAGTGGGGCGCCGCCGTCTACGCGGCGACACCGGAGGCGGTCTTCGTTTCGATGATCGACAATCTCGACGCCAAGATGGGCATGGTTCAGCGCGCCCTCCGTCAAGCTGCCGAGGGCGACGAATTCTCCGAACGCCTGCCCGGACTGAGTTCGCAGCTGCTGACGAGAAAAATCTAGCTGACCGGCCCCGCTCGGAGCTGGTTTACGACAAGTGCTGGATGATACTCACCAGCGGTAGGAAGAGCGCGATCACGATGGTTCCGACCATCACCGCCATGAAGACGATCATGATCGGTTCGATGATAGAGGTGAGGCCGGCGACGGCATTGTCGACTTCCTCATCGTAGGTATCGGCGATACGGGTGAGCATATCGGGCAACGCGCCCGTCTCTTCACCGACCTCGATCATACTCGTGACCATGCCGGGGAAAATGTGCGTCGATTCCAAGGGCTTGGCGACGTTATCGCCTTCCTTGACGCGGTCGTGCACGACGTTGATCGCATTGGCGATGTGCACGTTTCCGCTGGTGTCACGGGTGATTGTGAGAGCCTGGAGGATCGGCACACCGCTCGCCAGCAACGTGCCGAACGTGCGCGTAAAGCGCCCGATCGCCGCCTTGAGAAATAAGTCACCGACCACCGGCATATGAATCAAACTCCAGTCGATGATCTTACGCCCAATCTTCGTCTTGCTGAAAAATTTGAAGCCGAAATACGCCGCCACCAGGCCGCCGATCGCCGTGAGGTAGTGGTTCTTCAGAAAATTGCTCACGTCGAGCAGCATCTGGGTAAGCCACGGCAGCGGCTGTCCCTTCAAAAGTCCTGTGAAGATCTCCTGAAATTTTGGCACCACGAAGATCATCAACACCGAGACAATCGCCGTTGCTACCGACACAATGATCACCGGGTAAATCATGGCCGACTTCACTTTGCCCATGATTTTCTGGGCCTTCTCCATGAACACCGAGAGGCGCTCGAGCACGGTATCGAGCACGCCGCCGGCCTCGCCCGCCTTCACCATGTTGATGTAGAGCCGGTCG
>CALRZR010000020.1:0-56989 GCA_943372705.1 Opitutus sp. GAS368
AGAAACAGTCCGCCTCCGACGCCTCGAAAAAGGCCTTCATCGCCAACCGCGTCGGCGACTTCGGTTTCCTCCTCGGCATCATTCTCTGCTACTGGCTCAACGGCACCGTCAACCTCACCGAACTCGCTGCCAAGGGCGACGCCCACACCCTCGTTTTCTCCACGCTCGTTCCGCTGCTCCTCTTCTGCGGCGCCGTCGGCAAATCCGCCCAGCTTCCCCTCCATGTTTGGCTGCCCGACGCGATGGAAGGCCCGACGCCCGTCTCCGCCCTGATCCACGCCGCGACGATGGTCGCCGCCGGTATCTACATGCTCTGCCGCATTAACGTCCTCATGGTGCCCGACGCCCTCACCGTGATCATGTGGACCGGCACCGCCACCGCGCTCTACGCCGCCCTCTGCGCCATCACCCAGAGCGACATCAAGAAAGTCCTGGCTTACTCCACGCTCTCCCAACTCGGCTACATGGTCGCCGCCTTCGGCCTCGGTTCACTCGCCATCTCGCACGACATGGGCGGCCAAGCGCACAAGGTCGTAATCGCCGCTGGCGTCGGCGCCGCGATGTTCCACCTCACGACGCACGCCTTCTTCAAAGCCCTCATGTTCCTCGGCTCCGGCTCCGTCATCCACGGCTGCCACCACGAGCAGGATATCTTCAAAATGGGCGGCCTGCGCACGCGGATGCCGCTCACATTCTGGACCTTTACGATCGGCGTCGCCGCCATCATCGGCTTCCCGTATCTCGCCGGTTTTTTCTCGAAAGACGCGATCCTCTACCTCGCGTTCGCCAACAACAAAGCCGTCTTCGCGCTCCTCGCGCTCACTGCCGTCCTCACGTCCCTTTACATGGTGCGCCTTTGGAAACTCACCTTCCTCGGCGCGCCGCGCAGCGATCACGCGTCGCACGCCCACGAGGGCGGGCTCACGCTCACGTTGCCCCTCGTTCTCCTCGCCGTCCTCTCGCTCGTCGCCGGCTACACCGCGTTCTATCCGAAAGTTTTCTCCGGCGTCTTCGACCTCATTCCCGTCGCCCACGGCTCCGCTCACACCATCATTTTTATCACCAGCCTCGGTGTTATGATCATCGGCGCCAGCATCGGTTACACGTTCTGGAAATCGACGCCCACCGACACCCTCGCGGACAAAGTCCCCGGCCTCTTCGCCGCGCTCTCGCTCCTCAAGAACTCCTTCGACCGCGCCTACGACTATTACGTCGCGAAGATCCAGCAGCGCTTCGCCCTCTTCGTTAATTTCTTCGAGCAAATCTTCCTCGCCGGCCTGATCGTCCGCGGCCTCGCCGGCTTCGTCGGCCTCTTCGGCCTCGGCGCCCGCGCCCTCCATGTCGGCAACCTCAACGCCTACGTCTACTGGTTCCTGCTCGGCCTCGTGGCCCTGTGGCTGTTTGCGACCGGTGTTGTGACCCTCTGATCCTGCGATGAGCCAATTGCCCTTCGATCCTCTGCTCGTATCCATCGCCGCTCCGCTCGCGCTGGCCCTCGCCATCGCACTCGGCCTGCCGAAGCGCTGGTCCGTGCTCCTCGCCTACGGCGCCTTCGCGGTTCCGGTGCTCATGGCGCTCCACGTCTGGTTCTACTTCGGCGACGTCGCCAAAGACCACGGCTACGCGTTTCTCACGCGTTATTCCACGGGCCTCGACGGCCTCGGCATCGGCCTGAAACTTGGCGTCAACGGCATCTCCCTCCCGCTGTTCGTCCTCGCCGCCCTCGTCGGTTTCGCCGCCGGCCTCTACGCGATTCAGTCCGGCGCCGAGCGGCTAAAGATTTACCTCATGCTGCTCCTCATCATGCAGGGCGGCCTGATGGGGGTGTTCGCGAGCGTCGACATCTTCTTCTTCTACTTCTTCCACGAACTCGCGCTCATCCCGACCTTCATCATGGTCGGCGTCTGGGGCGGTCGCGACCGCAGCTACGCGGCGATGAAGATGACGATTTATCTCACGCTCGGCGCGATGGTCTCCCTCCTCGGCCTGATCATGCTCTACGTGAAGAGCGGCGCGCACACCTTCGACCTCATCACGCTCCGCGCCCACCTCGCCGCCCACCCGCTCGCTGCGTCGGTGCAGAACAACATCGCCGGCCTCCTCCTCTTCGGTCTCGGCGTCCTCGTCTCGCTCTGGCCCCTCCACACGTGGGCGCCGCTCGGCTACGGTGCCGCACCCAGCTCCGCCGCAATGCTTCACGCCGGCGTCCTCAAAAAATTCGGTCTCTACGGTCTCATCCAGGTCGCACTGCCGCTGCTCCCCGCCGGCCTCGCCCACTGGGCCCACCCGCTCGCGTGGCTCGCCGTCATCGGCAACGTCCTGATCGTCGGCGTCATCACCATCGCCCAACGCGACCTCAAGCAGCTGATCGGTTACAGCTCGGTCATGCACATGGGCTACGCGTTCCTCGGCATCGCCGCCGGCGGCATCATCGGCCCAGGCGGCGTCGTGCTGCTCATGGTTGCCCACGGCCTCTCCGTCGCGCTCCTCTTCCTCCTCGCCACCGCGATCCACCACCGCACGCACACCTTCGCGATGGATGAGATGGGCGGTCTCGCGCAAAAGACCCCCGTCCTCGCCGCGTTCTTCGTCGCCGCGACCCTCGCCAGCATCGGCCTCCCCGGTTTCGCCAATTTCTGGGGTGAACTCGCCATCTTCGTCGCCCTCTGGAAATTCTCGCCGCTCATCACCGCACTTGCCGTCGCCGGTGTCGTGATCTCCGCGGTCTACGGCCTCCGCTCCGCCGCCCGCGTGTTCTTTGGTCCCTCGACCGACGAACTCGCCAAAGTCACCGCCGCACATCCCCCCGTCGACCTCACGTGGAAGGAACGCTTCCCGGCGCTCATCCTCCTCGCCGCGCTCCTCTTCATCGGCTTCTGGCCGAAATCTCTCACGACGCCGATCAACGCCGCGTTGACCCCTGCCGCCGTCGCCGCTCCCGCCGCCCCCGCGGTGAAACCGGCCACCACCGCCATCTGACGACTCCCTCACCGCGATGAATCTCGAAGCCGTCAAACTCGCCGCCGAGGCCAACCAATGGGGCGCCATTTTCCCCGAGCTGCTGCTCGCCTGCCTCGCGCTCGCGCTCCTCGCCTTGGAGATCGTGCTGCCGAAGAAGCTCCACGCCTACATCCCCGACGTCGCCCTCGCCGGTCTCGTCGGCACGCTCGGCGGCCTGTTCGTAAACTTCCACTCCGCCACCCTCGGCAAGGAAACCTTCAACGGCCTCCTCCTCCACAGCCCCGGCGGCCAGGTGATGCGCGCCTTTTTCCTCCTCACGGCGATCCTCGTGTGTGTCCTCGCCCGCGTCTCGCTCGCGAAACACAAGGTGCCGCGCATCGAGTTCTACCACCTCGTGCTCATCATCACCGGAGCGATGATGCTCCTCGCGCAGAGCAATCACTTCGTGATGTTTTTCGTGGCCCTCGAGACCGTCACGATCGGCTTCTACATTCTCGTTTCCTACTTCCGCACGAACAACGCCTCCCTCGAGGCCGGCCTGAAATACCTCGTGATGGGCGCCCTCAGCTCGGGGATGTTGCTCTTCGGCATCGTGCTCCTCTACGGCGTCGCCGGTAATCCCACGCTCCCCGGCCACTCGGCCTCGGCGATGCATTACCCGGCGCTCGCGCAATTCCTGGTCGCCAACCCCCACAACTTCCTCGCCAGCATTGGTATCATCCTCGTGCTCGCCGGCGTCGCCTTTAAGATCGGTGCCTTCCCGTTCCAGATTTGGGTGCCCGACGTTTACCAGGGCGCGCCGACCCCCGTCACCGCCTTCCTCGCGGTCGGCTCGAAGGCCGCCGGATTCGCCGTTCTCCTCGTCCTCGCCCGCGATGTCTTTGCGTCCTACGACTGGCTCGTCACGCCCGCGCTCACCGCAATGGCCGCCGCCACGATCCTCTTCGGCAACATCGCCGCGCTCACGCAGCACAACGTCAAACGCCTCATCGGCCTCTCCGGTGTCTCGCACGCCGGCTTCCTCCTCCTCGGCGTCGTCGCGCTCGCGGGCCCCGTCGCCACCGTCTCCGCCACCGGTGCGATTTACTTTTATCTCTTCGCCTACCTCATCGCCTCCTTCGCCGTGTTCGGCGTGATGGCGCACGTCGCCGGCGCCGACGATTCAGACCAGACGCTCGACCACTACGCCGGTCTAGCGAAAGAAAATCCCTTCCTCGCCACGATCCTCGCCGTCGGTCTCGGCTCGCTTGCCGGCATCCCGCCGCTCGCGGGGTTCATGGGTAAACTCTTCATCTTCCTCGCCGCTTTCGAAGGCGGCGCCCGCTGGACCCTCGCACTCGCCGCCGCCGGTGTGGTGATCTCGATCTACTATTACTTCGGCTGGATCAAAGCCGCCTTCTTCGAGCAATGGACCCCGCCCGCCGACACCACCGACCCGCGCCCCGCGCGCACCCCGGTGAACGTCGTGAGCGGCATCGCCCTCGCTTGCCTCGCCCTCGCCTCAATCTTCCTCGGCTTCTACCAAGGCCCCCTCGGCCAGTGGTTGACGATGAAGTGAGCGCGCTCCGCGCCCGCTGATTCCGTAGCGGAAATCGTAAGATTTTCGCCGCCCGTCTGCGTTTCCAGAGGCAGACCTTTGGCCGCAAGAAAGCGCAAAAAGGCGCAAGAAACGGACTCCGGATTTTTTGCGCCTCCTGCGACTTTTGCGGCGATCCGCTCCGTCGTTTTCGCCTGCGAATCCCCGCGCTTTCCGACTCCCGCCTTGCCTCACCTCTCATTCCTCGCACGCTTCGCCACGTTATGGAAACCGCCGTCAAAGTTTGGACCGACGAAGAGCTGATGGCTCTGCCGAAGGACGGCCATAAACACGAACTCATCAACGGGGAGATCATCATGAGCCCGACCGGTTATCGCCATGAAGATATTGCGGCAGCGGTGCTCACAGCGATGCGCCTGCACGTTCGCCAGCACAAGCTCGGTTCGGTTTGCGGCTCCAGCCTCGGTTGCTGGATGGCCTCGGGGAACCTGCTTTCGCCCGACGTTTCGTTCATCCACAAGGCCCGCATTCCCCGCGGCGCAGACGCCATTAAGCGCTATTTTCAGGGAGCGCCCGATTTGGTGGTGGAAATTCTTTCCCCGTGGGATCGCACGATTCGCACGCACGACAAGATGGTCGAGTATTTCGACAGCGGTGCTCGCCTGGCCTGGGTGATCAATCCTGAAGAAAAGTCGTGTCTCGTGTATCGTGGCGCCGAAGCCAACCGCCTCCTGCGTGTGACCGACGCCCTCGACGGCGAAGACGTGCTCCCCGGCTTCCGCCTCCCGCTCGCCGAATTGTTCGCCGAGCTGTCGTTCGAGTGATTGTCGCGTGCCGTTGAAGTCAGGTGGGCATTCACCGTTCCGTATCTGACATGTTGATCGTTGGTATCGATTTGGCGTGGGGTGAAAACAAATCCGACGGCGTGTGTTTCCTCCATTACCGCCGCGCGAGTCGCGAAGCACGGATTGAGGGCTTTGCTTATCCGCAGGGAGATGATGCGCTGATTGACGCGATGGTGGAGGTTCTGCCTCAGGTTAATCCGGCTTTTCTCGCGATCGATGCTCCCATCGTGTGTCCCAATCTTTCCGGCGCCCGACCGGTCGACGTGCAGATGAGCCGACTTTTTCACCGTGAGCACGCCGGTTGTCACTCGGCCAACGCCACCCGCTGTCCGCGTCCTCGGCGGATACTATCCCGACTGATGTCCGAGGGGTTTTCCGCCGGCTGGGATTTCGCCGCCGCGCGCCGTGAATCAGTGTCAAAATCTTCTTTGCCACTTCGCCTTGCTGCGGAGGTTTATCCGCATCCCGCGATGGTGCGTTTGCTGCGTCTGCCGCGCATCGTGAAATACAAGAAAGGCCGCATGGCTGAACGCCATTCCGAGTTTGCCCGGCTGCAAAGCTTGCTCGTCGGATTGCTCGCCACCGAGTTTTCGTTTTTGGAACTCGACGACGAAGCACATTCGCTCCTCAAGGTTCGCTGGTCCAAATCGGCTGAAGATCGCCTCGACGCCTTCTTTTGCGCACTCATCGGTCTGTGGCACGTCCATCACCGAGGCCGTCGAAGCCAAATTATCGGAGACTTATCCACCGGTTTCATTTTGCTTCCCGAGCATTTGCGAGCAGCCGCGCAATAGCGGCGGCCCATGCGGCGGGCTCGTTCAACAAATTTGGCCTCCCGCACAGGTTCTGTCGCCCACCGGATTTAGTATTTCTGCAGCAACTCCAGCATCGCGCGGTCGAGCGGTTGGCCCTCCCATGTTTCGTAGGTGACGTCGCGGCGTTTGCTGTCGATCACGCCGAAGCCGCCGCGGAAATTCCACAGCGCCCAGCCCCAACCGTGGTCCTGCGCGATCGCCAACAGATCTTCCAGCCAGCGCAGCGCGACGCCGTGGGGCGTGTGTTGAAACGCGCCCATTTCGCCGATCATCACGCCGAGTCCCGCCGCCTGCGCGGCGCGCCACGGAGCGTAGCACGTGTCGCGCAGCCACGCGCGGTCGAGCATCGAGGGCGCGCGCAGCGCTCCGATCTCCCGCATGGGATCGAAGTTCACGGGGCCCGTGTGCTGCAGGCCCCACGAATCGACGGTGGCTAGCGTCCACTCTTTCTCTCCGGCCTTCACGCCCACAGCGGAGAGCGTCAGCCAATCACCGTCGACGTTGCCCACCTCTACCCGTGTCACGCCGGCAGGAATCGTGATGAGGTAGTCGCGGTCGTAGAGGTTGGCGTAGGTTTTCCACTCCGCGCGGTAGACGACTTTCTTCCATTCGCCTTCGCCCGGCCCGGGCACAAAAGTGTGCTCCCACAACACCGCGCCGCGTTCGTCGGTCGCGCGGAGCTTGGCGCGCGTCGAGACGGTGTTGACGCGCAACCGCAGCGTCGCGCCGCCGAGCGGGCCTGCGAATACGAGCGAGGATTGAAACTCCTTTTTCATCGGACCGTAGAGAAACGCGCTTACTTGCGCCGCGGGCCACTGCGGCACGGCCCACGTGTCGGAGCCGCCCACCCAACTCGCCTTGTAGTGACTGATATTCATCGGCCGGTAACCGCGCGTGCTGAGCGCCACGCCGAGCGCGTGCAGCGATTTCGGCGGCACGTTCCCGAAGTCGAGTCCGTCGCAGAGCACGAGGCGGTCGGGGTCTTCGGCGCGGATCGCGTCGACCATCTTCTTCACGACATCGTAGTAAACGGATTCCGCGATCGCGGGCGGCTCGTTGAACAAATTGAAACTCAGTTTCGCGCTCGGGATGCCGCGGTAGCGTTTCGCAAAGGCCGCCCAATGCGCCGCGCACACGCGCTGGGTTTCTTCGTCTTGCCACAGGTTGCGCGCCTCCGGTGGCTTCGCGACCGTGAAGCCGGGTGCGCGGTGAAAATTGAGCGAGACATGCACCCCGTATTCGCCGCCGAGTGCAACGATGCGGTCGATCTCGCGGAGTTTGGCCTCGTCGAGTTTCTCCCAGTCGCCACCGACGATCCAGCCGCGGTAGTCCATCGGCACGCGCACGAAATTGAAACCGAGCGACGCGATCATCCGGAAATCTTCGACCATCACGCGATCCGGCGTCGGCGCGGAGCCGACGTTGAATTTGTAGAGCAAATTGAACCCACGCCACCGCGGCAGTTTTTCCGCGGACGGCTCTGGCAACGGCCGCGGGTAGGGGAACGTCCGAGGCCCGGCGGCGGCGGCCAGGCCCGCACCGAGGAGGAAGATCAGTTTGCCCAACCACAAAGCGCGGCTCATGCGCGGAGGCTGGGCGCGCGTCGCGGCGAACTCACATCAAAAATCCCGCCGCCCCTGCGCCAGCACGTTTCCTTACACGGCGGTTAAGAAACCGCCGCGCCCCCTCCGCTCACAGCGGCCGGTTGGACAACACGACGTCGTCTACAAACAGCGTCTGGCTCTGGGTGCGCCCGGCGTTGGCCGTCACCCCGACCTGCATTCGATCGTAGACCGTGCGCGCGCGCGGCAGCGTTTTGCCCTGCTCATCGAGCACCTTTACGCCGTCCTGCCAGACTTGCATGCGTCCGTCGGCCTTGTCGGAGAGCCGCAGGTGGATTTTGACCTCCACCCATTTGTTTTTGGGAAACTTGGGGGCTCCGGTGATCGCCTGAAATTTCTTGGCCGACCACCATTTGCCCAAATCGGATGCGACCATTTCGCCGTTCTGCAAAAAGAGCCGCCGTCCGGGTGAATTGCGCAGGGCGGTCGATTCCAAGTCCCACAGAAAAACCGTCGAGCCCTCGGTCTGGCCTTCGAGCCAATACCAGGCGCTGAACCACACATCGTCGCCCTTCACAAAGCGCAGCCCGTCGCGCTCGATGTCGGCTTCGGAGGCCTTCTTCCCGTCGAAGGGCGCCGCGATGCACTTCATCGCGTGTTGGCCGGTGTGGGAGCGTTCGGAGGTGAGCGCGACGCGGTTGCGGCCGGGAGCGTCCGTCGGCAAAAACTCGTCGCTCTTCCAGCGTGCGGACACTTCGCGGCTCAACTCCTCGATTTTGGCCGATCCCTCGAAGCTGTCCCGAAAAACAAATGGCGGGGCCGACTCCGGGAGTGGCCGCGCGACAAAAAACCACCAGGCAGCGCCGGCGCTCAACGCGAGCGTGGAAAATGCAGCGCCGGCGACCAGCCAGCGAAGCCAGCGGGGGGAGACACGTGGGGTCGGCGAGGTCGGCGGTGTCATCGATGCGAACGGGGGGTTCAGCCCGAGCAAAAGGGGCGCCGAAAAAATCGCAACAGGTGTTCTTCCTCAATTTTTGCACTGTGCAGCCGCTTTCGGGATAAGAAAATATGCGGAGCGCGGTGTGATTTGAAGTTTACCGGGTGCCTTCTTGAGGCAGGCTGGCTTGATGACTGGCATGCCTTTTCGCCCGGTTGCGTTGTGGGTATTCTGCGCGGTGGTAGTCGGCGCGTTGGTTCCGAGCAGTTGGGGGCAGACGACGGGGGCGACTCCGGCGTGGTCGCTTAAGGCCCGTCATGCCGACGTGATGTATTTTACTTTTGCGACTCCCGCGCGTCTGGAGCGTTACGACATGGCGCAGGAGAAATGGTTGCCGAGTGTGTCGCTGTCGGGGTCGGCCACGGCGCTCCACGTCGATGCCGACGGCATCTTTGTTGCGACGGCCCGCACCGTATCGCGTCGAGCGCTCGACGGCACGAACGAGCAAGCCCTCTACAACGCGGCGAACGATATCAACGGTCTGCTGGGAGATGCGTCGTTTCTATTCGTCTGCGCACCGAACGGAGGCGAGTCACGTATCGCCAGTTTGCGGAAATCGGACGGCCAGTTGGTGGCGAATTGGAGTTCCTACTACCAGATGTCGGCGGGCTACAGCCTCGCGCCAAACTCACGCCGGATTTACGGAATCAACACTTACACATCCAGTTTCTCGACCGTCGAACTCACTTACACGGCGGCCGGAACGTTCGGGGCGTTGCAAGAGCGGTGGTCCGACACGGGTAGCTTTTACGAAAACGCCCGCACCTACGTTTTCCCCAACGAGTCTGCGGTCGTGCGCCACAACGGCATGGTCTACAGCACCCCGGGACTGGCCCTCCGCGCAAGTCTCGCCGGGGCGTTCGATGACGCCGCATTTCATGGCGCGGACATATTGATCGTGCTGCGCGGCAACAAGCTCTTCGCTTACGCGAACACGCTTTTGGAGTCGGGCTCGTTGACGATGCCGGGGAGTGCCGGCGCCATCGCGGTGCGCTCGGGTCAAGTGTTCGCATTCGCGGCCGATGCCACCACGGCCAGTGGCATCTCGGAGGCAAAATATCCCGTGAGTAGCATTACGGCGGCGCAGCCCGGCGCCGCCATCGAGCCCGACAAGCTCGCCTTTGTGCCCGACGAGGTAATCCCGGCGGCCGACGGATCGCTCTTCATGTTCAGCAAGCGCTTTCAGAGTATTTTCCGGTGGTCGCCGGCTGAGCGGCGCTACACAGCTTCGATTCCTCTGCTGGGCGGACCCGACAAGGTGGCTTATTCGGCCACCCTCAACCGACTTTACCTCGGTTACAGCACCGGCCGGATCAATCAGATCAAGCTCGATGCCGGCGCCACAGTGGAGGAGCCGTTTGCCAATTTGCCCATGGGTGTGCTGGGCCTGCAGACCGCCGGGAACTTGATTTTCGCGGTCGACGCCTCCGGGGCGTGGTCGACTCACTACCTCTACGGCGCCGACGGCACGCTCAAGACCTCCAAGGATTGGAACTATATTTCGCGCGCCTATGTGTGGTCGCCGACTCAACGCCGCATGTATTTTTTCCGCGACGACACGTCGCCCAACGACCTGCATTACGAGACGATCAGCACGGAGGGGCAGATCACCGCGGCGGGCGAAACGCCGTATCACGGCGACTACAGCTTCGTGCATCCGATTCGAATTTCGACGGACGAGAGCGGGGTGCTCATCGGCTCCGGGGTGGTCTTTGCCGCCAGCAATCTTGCCTACGCGGGCTCATTGTCGAACGCCATCACCGACGCAGTCGCGCGCGACAACCGCTGGGTGTCCATCCGCGTAAGTGGCACCGATACGCAGCTGCAAACCTGGACGACGAATTTCCTCTTCGACCGAGGTTTCACTCTCCCGGGTGCTCCGCAGCGAGTGTTTAATTTGGCGGATGGCCGCATGCTTGTGCTTACGACTATGCTGGGTCGCACGGTATTCTCGACCGTCGATTTCACGGGCACGGGAACCGTCGTCAGCTCTCCGTATATCGCGGCCGAGCCGGTTAATGTTTCCGCTTACACTGGTCGCGCCGCGACACTCTCGGTCGCTGCACAAGGCACGGCGGTCTCCTTCCAATGGTATCGCAATGGTGTGGCCGTCTCCGGGGCAACGGCGGCCTCCCATACTTTGCCGAGTGCCCAGCCTGCCCAGGCCGGCACCTACACCGTGGCTATCACCAACACCCTTGGCGTCGTGCTCAGCGCGCCTGCTACGCTCACGGTAAGCGATCCGCCGCCGCCGCCCACGATCCAGACGCAACCTTCCGACGTGGTGGTGTCGCTTGGCGGCTCCATCTCGCTTTCGGTGGCGGTGACGGGCACGGGTCCCTTCACCTACCAATGGCGCAAAGAGGATGTGGCGATTCCCGGTGCAACTTCGTCGGGCTATTTCAAATCCGGCGTTACGCAGGCGGACATGGGCGGCTACTCGGTGGTGGTCGGCAACGACGGTGGTGCCACGACGAGTCGCACGGCGAGTGTGAGTCTCCCGGTGCGGGCCGCCAGTTTTCTGGCCCGCCTGAAGATCGATGCGCGCGGTGCGCAGGTGAACCTGCTCGTCGAGGGCTCGGGTTCGCGGCCGCTGTTGGTGCGCGTGCTTGGGCCTGCCTTGCAAACGCTCGGAGTGACGGGGGCCGCGACCGATCCGAAAATTGAACTCTTTGACCGAACCGGCACGCAAATCGCCGCCAACGACAACTGGGGTTCGGCGGCCACCGCCCCGCTCCTGGCGACGACGGCCCAGCAGGTGGGCGCCACGCCGTTGGCGGATGGCAGTAAGGATGCGGCTTTGTTTGTTTCGGTGCCGGCGGGCGCCAACACGGCGCGCATCACGCTGGCTGGCGGCGTGACGGGCCTGGTCGTGGTGGAGGTGTTCGACACGGCGGCGACTTTGCTACCGCGACTAGCCTATTTCGGCGCGCGCGCGCCGGTGGCCTCGGGCAGCGATGTGTTGGTGGCGGGCGTCGCGTTTTCCGGTGCTGGCGCGAAATCCTATCTCGTGCGCGGGCTGGGGCCGGCGCAAGGGGGCGACGCGTCTCTCACCGATCCGGCCGTCGCGTGGTCGCGTGGCGATAGCGCACTGGCCAGTAACAACGACTGGGGCACCGCGTCCGATCCGGCCCAGTTGGAGCAACTCGCGGTGCGCTTTGGTGCGTTGCCCCTCCCGGCGGGCAGTCGCGATGCTGCACTAATCGTCGGGCCCTCGGTGCAGGCCGGTGGCTACACGGCGCAGGTTTCCTCCGCGAATGGCGGCACCGGCTGGGCGCTCGTGGAAATGATCGATACCGACGTGGCCCGGCCGACCTTGCTTCCTCCCGTGCTGGTGGTCCCGCCTGCGAACCAAACGGTCACGGCAGGTCGCGAGGTGACACTCGCCGTGCGGGCCGCGGGCACGGCACCATTTACCTATATTTGGCGCAAGAATGGGGCGCAACTTCTCGGAGCGGCCGAGGCGTCAATCGTCCTGCGCGGCGTGCAGGTTTCCGACTCCGGTTTATATACGGTTACCGTGTCCAACTCCGCCGGCTCGACGACCAGTCCCGCCGCGATTCTCAGCGTCGATGGCGGACCGCCAGCCACGTCGGAGGTAAGCGCGTCGCACGGCGCCGGCCTTTACGAGCCCGGCGGGACGTTAACCGTCGTGAACACGCTGGCGTTCACGGGAGGGCCCGCGTCGTTGGGCTGGCTGGTCACGTTGCCGGCCGGATGGTCGTATGCCGGCGGCACCGGGGAGCCCGAAGTGAAACCTCTTTCCGGTGCGACCGGGCAACTCGAATGGGCGTGGACGACGATTCCGACGAGCCCGGTGACGTTCACTTACCGGCTGACGGTCCCTGCGGGTGAAACGCTTGACCGGACACTCACGGCGCAGGCCCTCGTCCGCGAAAACAGCCTGACGCGCACGGCGACGCCAGCCGCGCTGCCGCTGGGTTCGGCGCGCCGCTACCACTCGGTGGACACCAACCGTGATATGCGGATCAGTCTCTTCGAACTCCTACGGATCATCGAACTCTACAATGTGCGGGCCGGCACCGTGCGGACTGGGCGCTACGCAGACGCGCCGGGCAGCGAAGATAGTTTTGCGCCGGACCCCACGGGCACCGCGGCTCCGTTGACGCGGTTTCATGCGGCCGACACGGACCAGGACGGTCGCATCAGCCTAAAAGAGCTCACGCGCATGCTCGAACTCTTCAACACGCGGCTCGGCTCCACCCGCACAGGCGCCTATCACCCCGACGTTGCGGGTGAAGATGGCTTCGCCGCTGGCCCGTAACCGCGGTGGGGGCCGGGACGTTGGCCGGGAATTCTTTTTCCCGGCTTGCGCCGACCCCGGCACTTTGCGGCCATGTCTGCCATCGCATGAGAATCACCGGACTTGCTCTCGTTCCGCCGCCGTCTGCCGCCGACCTGCCGAAGGTCACTCCGGAGCTCCTCGCCTCCGTCTTGGCCCGCTACTCCCGCAGCAACCAGGGCATCGCCACAATCCTTTCCAAGGTCGATCTCGCGAATCCCGATGCCTCGATCGACCGCATCCTCAGCTTCGTCGATTACGGCCACGCCTCGATCGGCGGTCTCACGGGCGGCCTCGCGGTGGCGCTCGACGATGTCTCGATGTGGCTGGCGTATAAACTCTTTGAGATTTCCACGATGGCCGACGGTCAGGAGTCGAGCACGCGCTACATCACGATGGATGCGGCCAACCTCCCGACGGCCGCCGAGCTCGGCATCCCCGAGGATCTCGCGCCGCGTTGGTCTGCCGTGATGGCCCAGGCCTTCGCCGCCTACCACGCGGAGTATGCGCGCCTCGACGCGCTCGCCATGGCCAACCCTGGACTCGTGCGGCTGCCGCCCGATGCGAAGCCCGCGGTCGTCACGCGCCTGCGGAAAAACTACGCGCTCGACCGTGCCCGCTACTTCATCCCGTTGGCGACCCGCACGAATGTCGGTCTCGTCCAATCCTCGCGCATGTGGGCCGCGACGGTGAAGCACCTCGATTCGCTGCCGCAGCCCGAGGCGAAGGCCGCGGCGAAACTCATTCGCGACGAACTCCTCAAAATTTCCCCGCGGCTCATGCGGCACAGCTCGGCGGAAAAATCCTACACCGCGCAGGCCGCGCAGGAATTGGCCAACTCATGCTCGCTCGGACTCGCGCGGCTCTCGTCGGCACCGCTCGCCGACGACGTCTGGGTGCACGTCGACCGCGCGACACCGCCGTGGTTGGCCGAGCCGCAGTCGGTCGCCGAGGCGCTCTGCCACCGCGCCAACCGCTACGGCTATCAGGGCACGGCCACGCGCCGGATGCGCGTGACGTTTGCGTGGAACAACATGGCGCTCGCCGAGCTGCGCGACCTCAACCGCCACCGCACGGGGCACCGTTACACGCCGTTGATCCAGGCGGGATTTTATCTGCCGCCCGAGGTTTCGGCCACCACGCCCGCCCACACCGCGCTCCTCGCCGAGCAACTCGAACTCACGCGCGAACTCATGCAGCGTGGCTCGCCGGCTTACGTTTATTCGCTGCTGCTCGGAGCGCAGACGCCGTTCGAGCACAGCACCCACGGCGACAAATTTATCTACGAGGCCGAACTACGCACCGGCATGGGCGCGCATTTCCGCTATGCGGAGCACCTGAGCGCGGCGCTGCGGGAATTTTTCAAACAAGTCCCCGAAGCGCGTGCCCACGTCGTCGAAGGCACGGCCGAGCCGGAGTGAGCGCCGGCGGGGCGCCGCACTACAGCCACAAATTCGGCCAAATCGCCGCGGCGATCATCGCTTGGATGAGCCCGACTACAGAGATGATCGTCAGCAGCACCGACCAACTGCGTAGCGTCTCGCTCTCGGTGAGTCCGCCGAGTTTGCTGATCACCCAGAAGCCGCTGTCGTTCATCCACGAGAGGCCGGTCGCGCCGTAGCCGATGGCGAGGAAGATATAGAACGGGTGCACGCCGAAACCGGCCGAGCCCGCGATGGAAAGCATGATCGAGGCCGACGTGATCATTGCTACTGTGGCCGAGCCCTGCGCGACGCGCACGACGAGGGCGAGCACCCAGGCGAGCAGCACGTAGTTGACGACAGAGCCGTTGGCCATGGCGCGCACGGAATCGCCGACGCCGGCATTTTTGATCATCGCGCCGTAAGCGCCACCGGCGGCCGTGATGAGGATGATGACACCTGCGACTTCGAGGGGCGGTCCCATGCCCTCATGGATCGTCTTCAGGCTGATCTTCTTTTGGTGGGCGTAGACGACGAGGGCGATGCAGGCGCCGAGGAGCAGGGCGACGTTTTTGTTGCCGAAGAACTCCACCCACGGCACCACGGTCGGGCCGAAGGTGGCGCGCATCGTGCCGACGATTGAAGCTGCCGCGATCAGAACGACGGGCAAAATTACGGGCGCAATCGCCGGCCAGAAACCGGGCAACGCGCTCTCGGGGCGGGCGGCGATGGCCTCCAGGGAGGAAAGCGTGGAGCCGGCCGTGTCGCGCACGGGCACCGGCAGGCGGCGGTTGATCCACTTGGACCATACGAGGCCGGCGAGGGCCGGGAGAATGCCGAACAAAATGCCGCCCACGATCGTGAGGCCGAGGTCGATCTTCAGGGTCTCGGCGACGACGAGCGGGCCGGGGGTCGGCGGCACGGTGCCGTGCGTGATCACGCCGCCGGCGCAGATGGCCATCACGTAGAGCATGTAGTCCTTGCCGGTGCGCAGGCTCAGCGCGCGCGCGAGCGGCACGAGCAGGAAAAACACGGTGTCGAAGAAGACCGGGATCGCCAAAACGAAGCCGCACGCGAGCAGCGCGAACGATGCGCGCTTTTCGCCGAGCACGGCGATGAAGCGCCGGATGATCTTATCCGCCGCGCCGCTCTCCATCATCGCCACGCCGATCACGGAGGCGATGGCGATGGTGAAACCGATCTTGCCCGCCGCGCTGCCGAATTCGGCCATCACGGCATCGATCATCTTGATAAACCGACCCTCGCCGGTTTGCCCGATCGCGGTGAGTGCACCGACGAACATCGCCGCGAACAGCAGCGCGAAGAACGCGTGCCACCGCCACCAGGCGATCGCGACGACGATAAAAATGACGCTGAGCAGCAGAACCGTGAGCGGTCCGGGAATCATGGCGAGGGGTAGCGCGAACATGCTCCGTTACGGCGTCAGCCGCTCCGGTTTCCCGCAAGCTATTTGTGTGACACGCGTCGACTCAGACCATCGGAAACAGCTTCGCGGCGACCAGCACCGCGCAAAAGCCGACGATACCCATGAGGGAAAACATCACCGTCATGGTGCGCAGGGTCTCGCGTTCGCTGAGGCCGGCCGTCTTCGAGACGACCCAGAAGCCGCTGTCGTTCATCCACGGCACGAGTTTCGAGGCGCAACCGATGGTGAGCGCGAGGTAGACCGGGTGGCAGCCGAGCGTCTCCGGCGAAGCGAAGGCGCCGACGATGCCGACGCTCGTGACCATTGCCACCGTCGCGGAGCCTTGCGCGGTGCGGATGAGTGCCGTGACGAGAAACGCGAGCGGCAGCACGCCGATGCGATATTCGCGGGCGAGGCCCTGGATGCGTTCGCCGACGCCCGTCTCCTGCAGCACGCCGCCAAACACTCCGCCGGCAGCGGTGATGAGGATGATCATGCCGGCATCGGCGAGCGACGCCTGCACGGTGTTTTTCACGACGGTGGGATCGCTGCCGGGGCGCGTGGCGACGGTGAGGAGCGCGATCGCGGCGGCGATGGCGAGGGCGATGTTGGGATGGCCGAGCGTGTCGATCATGCGGTTCACGTTTGCCGGCAGCGAAACGAGGTCGGCGATGGTGGACCCGGAAATGAGAATCACCGGGAGCACGATCGGGGCGAGCGCGAGCCACAGCGGGGGTAATTCGTGGTCAGGGCGCTCGGCGACCGGGGCGGCGGCCACGTGTTCGGACGGGTCGCGCGCGGCGATGGGCCAGCGGCGATTGGCCCAAAACGCGTAGGCGAGGCCGAAGGTCGCGGCGAAGGCGCTCAACAGGAGGCCGGCGATGATCATGGTGCCGATGTCGACCTTGAGGGCGTTGGCGGCGAAGAGCGGGCCGGGCGTGGGCGGCACGAGCGAGTGCGTCATCGTGGTGCCGACGGCGATGGCGAGCACGTAGAGCAGGTAGTTTTTCCCGGTGCGCGTGGCCATCGCCCGGGCCAGGGGAATGAGCAGGAGAAAAACCGTGTCGAAAAACACCGGCACCCCGAGCACGAGGCCGCTGGTGGCGAAGACGAGCGGGGAGCGTTTCTCGCCGAAGAGCCCGAGCGTGGAACGCACGATGCGGTCGGCCCCGCCGCTGTGCAGCAGGCAGACGCCGACGATCGAGGCCATGGCGATCAGCACGCCAAGACTCGTGCAGGTGCCGCCGAACTTGTTGGCGAGTTTGGCGCCGAGATGCTCCTCCGCCCGCGCCTTCGCTTCGGCCGCCGGGCGTTTCTGCGCGAGCACGGCTTGCTCGATGGTGGCGCGCGGTGTCAGCGAGGAGACCACGATGGCGGCGGCGAAGAGCGCCACGAACGCGTGGAGCTTCAGAAAAACTATGCCGCCGATCACGATGACGATGCCGATCAGCAGCAGGAAAAAAGGATCCATGGGGTGGGAAAGCGGGGCGGGGGACGGGGCGCGGAGCGAGGTGGCGGTGAGTCAGTTGGGAATCGCGGCGGAGGCAAGACGTGAGGTAGCCGTCCGCACTCGCGGTGGCTGCGCTCCGAGCTAACGCAAATAAATGGTTTGCGGGCCCGTGCCCTCGGGGCATCCTCCGCGCCTTCACCCACCCATGAAACTGTCCGGCTTTATTTTCCCTGCGGGACTGTTTTTGGTCGGGTCGGCGATGGGATGGGCGGCCGATGCGACGAGCCCGTTGAAACCGGCGGAGCGCAACACCCCGTTTGCGGCGACACCGAGTGTGACGCCGGAGAAAAAGGAGCCCGAGACCAACGCGAAGGTGCAGGAAAAACGCTTCGACAAAAACGTCGTCGAGAAAACACCCGCCGCCGTGGGCGACCGTCGCGCCGCGATCACGGTCGAGGAAACGCGGGACAAAAATGTGCGCGACAAGAACGCCCGCAGTCCCGAGCGCGTTGAGCAGCCGATGAGCGCCTTCAACCACCGCGCGTCCGCGATGGCGACGGGCGCGAACACCTCTAAGCCGCAGACGGTCGCCAAGTATCAGGACGGAATGACTTCCGCGAGTGCCACGAATATGTCGCGCTTTCCGGCGATCGACCCGTCGACGGCGGCGAAGATCAACCGGTTCATTTTCCGCAAGAATGCCCCCGACTCCAGCGTCGCTCTCGAAGGCGCGACCCATACGCCCGCCGCCGGTCCCGCGGCGGTGCAGAAAAAATGACCGCGTCGATTACCCCAACCCCGTCGCCGATGAGCACGTTTCGTGTCCTCCAATTCAACATGCAGTTTGGGCAGATCTGGGATGATACCGATCCCGACCGCGCCCCGATCCGCCTCGAATGTGCGATCGAAGAAATCCGCCGACACAAAGCGGATGTGATCCTGTTGCAGGAGGTCGAGCAGGCGCTGCCGGGTGGCGTCCAGTTTCAGCCGCCGCCGAACTACACGCGCCTCCAGGCGGAACTCGCGGGCTACCACAGTTACTTTTCCTATCCGAAGGCTGATCCGCGCGAGTTGCCCTTTGGCTTGGGCCTGGCGATTTTCTCGCGCACGCCGATTTCCGATCCGATGCGTCTCGAACTGCCTTCGCCGCCCATCGAGTTCGATTTCTTCGGGAAAAAATGCACGCCGACCGACCGTTTGTTGATCGGCGCGACGACGACGGTGTTGGGACGCGAAGTGCGGTTTCTCAACACGCACCTGCTCGCGTTTTTTATGCTCGGGTCGAGCAGTTCGAAGCACCTTGGGCAGCGCAATCTCGTCGCGCAGCAACTGGCCGCGGCGACGGGCCCCACGATTCTCACGGGCGATTTTAACGTGAGCAAACACCACACTCTGATCGCGCAGTTCGCGCAGAAGGGTTTCTCCACGGTGCAGGACAAGGAGATCACCTGGCGCCGCCGGCCCTATGTGCTCGACCATGTGTTTTACAACGCGCCGCTGCGTCCCGTCGGGCATCAGGTGGTGCCGACGCCTTCGAGCGATCACCACGCGTTTGTAGCGGATTTCGAATTCGTCTGAGCGGGCGGAGCGGATGGGTGCCTCGTGGTAGCGGAACGCGGGAGCGTTTCGTCCGGCGTGCGCGGTGCAGTCGCGAAAGCCTGACGGCTTCCGCTACGCCAGAATGGGCGGAGTTTTGCGGGGCCGGTGCGGCGGCGCGCGGGTGCCGTCGTGCGAGGGGCGGGCTTACTTGGTCGGCGCGCTGAGCGTGCTCGACTTGCGGTTGTTTGTCGGGGCGGCGTCGGTGAGACCGGGCGGGGTGGTGAGCTGCGTCGTGTAAGTGATCGTGCCGACGGCTTTCAACGCGGCGCTGTCGACCGGGAGTGTCGCGATGTAGGATTCACCGGCGGCGAGTGGCGGGACGGAGATCGCAGGTGGCGCAGCGGTAGTGGTGGCCGTCGTGTTGACGGAGAGTTGGAGGCCGGCGACGGCGGCGCCGCTGCGGTTTTGCACGACGAACTGCATCTGGTTGTTGGCGGCGTCGAAGGTGTGGCTGGCGATGGCGGGGTCGAAGTGGGTCGGGTTGTTACGGTTCATGGCCCAGTCGAGATTCAGAATGCCGCTGCCGTAGCTGGCGTCGGCGCCGGGGCTGCCGGCATCGCTGGCGGTCTGGACGAGGAGCTGCGCGGCGGAGGCGGGGGTGAGTGAGCTGTTTTGCGAGAGGGCGGCGGCGATGGCGCCGGCGACGAGCGGGGCGCTGGCGGAGGTGCCGTCGACGGTCACGCGCTGGCTGTCGAGCCACGCGGTTTGCACGCCGTAGCCGGGGGCGGTGAGCGAGAGCGTGGAGCCGGAGTTGGAGAACGTGACCTGCTGGCCGGCGCGGTCGACGGCGCCGACGGAGATGACGCGCGGATCGGCGGCGGGCCAGGCGAGTTGGGCGGCCTGGTCGTTGCCGGCGGCGGCGACGATGATGGCGCCGCGTTCGGTGGCGTAGGCGATGGCGGCGTCGAGCGTGGCGTTGGTCGCGTAGCCGCCGAGGCTGACGTTGATGACTTTTGCGCCGGCGTTGGCGGCGGCGAGGATGGCCTGGGCGACGGTGAACGTGTCGCTTGTGCCGGAGGCATCCGTGACGCGGATACTGAGGAGATTGGCGGCGGGCGCGACGCCGGGGGCATCGGCGGAGGCGCCTGCGGCGAGCGCGGCGACGGCCGTGCCGTGGCCATCGTCTTCGCCGCGGCCGGCGGTGGTGCCGAGGCCGATGTCGAGGGTGCGGAGACGGCCGTTGCCGAAGGTGGTGTCGGGCATGACGCCGGTATCGAGGATGGCGATGGTCACGCCGCGGCCCCACGTGCTGTGCTCGGCGGGGACGCCGAGGAAGGCGAGGGCGGTGTTGCCGAAAGGAATTTGGGTGACGGCGGCCCGATCTTCTCTTGCGGGCGTGGCGGGTCCGGCGGGGATGGCGATGAGGGTGTTGGCGGAGAGCCCGGCGTAGTCGGCGGCGTTTTGGGTGAGCTCGGCGCGCAGGGCGTCGAGTGAAGCGTAGCGCACCCGGAGGGTGCGGAGGCCGGGCATTTCGCCGAGGATGGTGAGTCCGGCGGCTTTGGCGCGGGCGAGAAAGCGACGGTAGGCGTCGGCGTCTTTGAATGTCAGCAGGGCCTCGTGGTCGCGGGCGTCGATGGCGCGGGCGAGCAGACGCTGGAGCGACGCGAGCAATGCGCGTGTGAACGCATCGGGCGCGGTGGCGGTCGAGGATGGTGTGGGGGTGGCGACGGCGGCGGTAGCCGGCGGCGTGGTGCGGGCGGCGTCGAGCCGGTGGCGGCCGGCGCGGTTCTCCTGCCAGAGCCAGAGCAGCAGCGAGGCGCAGACGAGTCCCACTCCGAGGGCGGCGAGAAAGGAGAGGGATTTTTTCATCGAGACGAGAGACCGGAAAGTGCGGCCGAAGTCTCTGTGAAGCGACGCGGCGTGGCAAATTTGTCTGACGCGAATGAGTGGGATTTGTTGCAGCGGGCAAACGCGACGAGGGCGTCGCGTCCCAAGCGGGGAATTGTCGGTCAAGGGAGGGAAGCGCATTTCGCGCGTGACGCGCGGGCGCGGGGAGATTCGGATGCGGGGACTATGATGTTACCCCGTTCGCTGCGTGTTGGGTCAATGGTTGTGGTTGCTCTCGTCGCGTCGCTGGCGCGCGGGGCCGAAATTGCCAATCCGGCGAGCGCGGGCTTCGATGCCGCGCGCCTCGGTCGGCTCGACGCTGTGATCCAGGCGCAGGTCGACGAAAAGAAAATCGCGGGCGTGGTGCTCTACGTCGCGCGCGATGGCAAAGAAGTGCGGCATCGCGGCTACGGCCTGAGCGACATCGAGGCGGGCAAGGCGATGAAGACGGATGCGATCTTCCGCATTGCATCGATGAGCAAGGCGGTGACGTCGACGGCGGTCATGATGCTCTACGAGGAAGGGAAGCTGCTGCTGCACGACCCGGTTTCGAAATATATCCCGGAGTTTAAGAATTCGGTGGTGGCGGTCGCAGCGCCCGAGGGAAGTGCGGAGAAATTTGTGACCGTGAAAGCGAAGCGGCCGATCCAGATCCGCGATCTGCTCACACACACCGCGGGGCTCACCTACGGAAGCGGGCCGGCGGCGGCGCTCTACAAAGAGGCGAAGCTCGACACGTGGTATTTCGCGAACAAAGACGCGACGATCGGCGAGGAGATCAAGAAGCTGGCGGCGCTGCCGCTGAACGGTCAGCCGGGCGAGGTTTACCAATATGGCTACTCGACGGATGTGCTGGGTTACCTCGTGGAAGTCGTGTCGGGGATGCCGCTCGACAAGTTTTTCGCGGAGCGGATTTTCGGGCCGCTGAAGATGGTGGATTCGTGTTTCTTCCTCGCTCCGGAAAAGGCATCACGGCTCGCGCCAGTGTATGGCGTGGAAAAAGGCGTGCTCGGGCGAGGTGATCAGGGCGACTACGTGACGGGGCCGCGGAAATGTTTCTCGGGCGGTGCGGGTCTGCTGGCGACGGCGAGCGACTACGGACGGTTGCTCCAGATGTTCTTGAACGGCGGCGAACTCGACAGCGTGCGGCTGCTTTCGCCGAAGACGGTGGAGCTGATGCGCTCGAACCACACGGGCACGAAATACACGAGCGACACGGGCGCGTTTGGCCTCGGTTTTTGGGTGATGCATGACCTCGGTGTCTACGGCGAACTCGGCAGCGTGGGCTCATATGGCTGGGGCAGCGCCTATTTCCCTCAGTATCTGGTGGACCCGAAGGAGAAGATCGTCGCGCTCATGATGACGCAGTTGCGCCCGACGGGTGGCAACGACCTTAACCAGAAGTTCAAGGTGCTGATGTATCAGGCGCTGGTGAAGTGAGAGGGGGCGCGGCAGGGACGTCGCATGAGGCCGCACCGTAACCGGTGCGGCTACGGTAGACTAGGCACCGCATGGCAAAAAGGAGGTAGCCGCGCGTGTTAACGTGCAGGGATTGGCGTTAGCGCGGGACTGAAAAGGGCCGCACCGTAAGCGGTGCGGCTACGGGGAAATTCAGAGGAAGCCGAGGTTGGGTTTCGCGAAGCGGCCGATGTTAGGGAGGACGACGGGGAGGTTGGTGGGGCTGACGCCGAACCACGTGGCGAGGGTTGCGCTGTATTCGTCGACGCTGGTGGACGGAATCCAGCGGCCGCGGCCGGTGTCGTCGTTGGCGCCGGGGGCGAGGCTCATCATTTGGCCGTAGATGTCTCCGCCTTGCACGGCGCCGCCCATGATGAACTGGTGGTTGCCCCAGCCGTGGTCGGTGCCCCGGGCGTTGGGCACGTAGGTGCGGCCGAAGTCGGACGCCGTGAAGGTCGTGACTTGATTTGCCACGCCGAGTTCGGCGGTGGCGTCGTAGAAGGCCTTCATCGCGCCGCTGAGCTCGGTGAGCAGCGGGCCGTGGCCGGCGACTTGATCGTCGTGAAAATCGAATCCGTGGAGCTGCACAAAAAAGATTTGGCGCTTCAGACCAAGGGCGGAAGCGACGGAGATCAGCCGTGCCACCATCTTGAGATTTGCGGCGGTGTTGGTGTTGGGAAACACCGTGTTGATCGTGGGTGCGCCGGGCAGCACGGAACCGAGCAGTGCCTGGTCCGCGAGCGCTCTTTTCGTCACGGTGGCGTGGGCGGCAGAGTGAAGATTGGAGTATCCGGCGGCGAGGATGCGGTCCCGGGCATTGTAAATCTGGCCGCGCACACCCACGGGATTGTCGGGCCCCATGAGCAAATTGGGCACGCCACCGGCACCGGTGGAAAACTGCAGGACGCTGTTGCCTCGCTGGAAGGAGTTCACGCCGCTCAGCGTGACGAGCATGGAGAGCTGGCTGTTGGAATTCTGCGCGTCGAGCAAGTCGGCGAGCCGTCCGCCCCAACCGGTTTGCGCCGGACTATCGGAGATACTGCTCTGCCATTGCAGGGTTTGATCGGCGTGGGAAAACAACTGCAGCGGGAGTCCGCGCCCGGCGTTGTAGTCGGCGAGAGTGATCGGGCGAGCGAGGCTGCCCACATTTGCGAGCACCGCGAGTTTGCCGCCGGCAAATAAATCGCGCAGCTCAGGCAAGGCCCCATTCAAGGCCCAGGCGTGGCCGTCGGAGAACTTTCGCGGCGCGATCGGGAGGAGGCCGGATTGGGCGACCGCCACAGCGGCCCGTGATCGGGCGTAAGCCGAATAGCCCGGGGTATCGCCGGGGATGAGCATGTTCGTCGCGTCGTTGCCGCCGTTGAGGTAGAGGCAGACCAGTGCCTTGTAGTCGGGCGCGACGGCGGCGGCGCGCGCCCGGTCGAGGCTGTCGCTGGCGACGGCGGCGATGACGCGCAGTTGGGTGAGTGCAGAAAGCAGGCCAGTGGTGCCGACGGCGGCGCAGCATTGTCCGAGAAACTTGCGACGGGATGGCATGGAAAAGAAGAAGCGGCGAAAAAGTGATGACGGTGGCCAGGTCAGCGTTGCGCGGCGCTGTCGGGGCACACCAAGACGAGGTTGATGGCGGCTTTGACGCGATCGAGCGCGATCACATTCGGGAGCGCCGAGAGGTTTTGGAGCATCGTGGTTAACGAGGTCCGTGTGGCCGCGGTCATCTGGTTGGCGCACAGCAGGAGGTCGAGATGATCGATGAGTGCGGTGGGATTGTCTGCTTTGGCGAGAAATTCGGAGTAGTCGCCGACGACATACGGAGACGGCCCTGACGCGGGCTGCGGCAGCGTGCTTGGGTCGCGGTAGAGAAAACCCTGGAGCGTGCGGGGTAGCCACATGGCATTCGACGAATCGACGAGCTCCATCTCCGGCGAGACCAGTCCGGCGGCAGCCAGGGGGCCAACGGGTGCGTAGGTCGGGGAGAAGAAATTGAACACCGTCTGCGCCATCAGCGGCATTTGCACGAGCGTGGGCACGGGGTTGTAGAGCAGGCTCGCAGGGGCGTAGCCGGTAGGGTTGCTGTAGAAGGAGTCATACCATTCGCCATTGGGCGCGGCAAAATTGAGGGCGCGGAACAGCGCGGTGAAACGGATGAGCGGCTCCTTCAGTTTGCCGTAGCCGATATTGTTTAGCACCGCGGGCGAGCGCGCCTCGTAGTCGGTGAGGATCGCGCGAACCACTGCACCGAGATTGCCACGAGTGCCGGAGCCGTCGTCGGCGAAGACCTGCGCGACGCGATACAGATAGCCGGGACTGGGATTGGCGGTGACGAGACGTTGGATGAGGTGCCGGGAGACAAACGGGCCGGTGTTTGGATGTGCGACCAGCGTATCGAGCATCACCTTCAGGTCTTGTTGGGCGGACTGGTTCGCGGGAATCACGGTCGGCCGCGCTTGGGCGAGCGGCGCCTGATCGAGACTCACGATGCGTTTCTCGGTGGTGTCGTGGAAGCGCGTGTAATTTTGCATCGGCTGGAACCAGTTGCTCTCTTCCGGCAACAGGGCCCAGACGCCGGGCTGCTTTGAGGGCTGGACCGGGAAAGAGGAGGTATCCGGCGGCTGTCCGGCATAGGCCCATCCCGTTAAAACCTTGGCGGCCTCGGTGACCGCCGACTGGTCGTAGGTAGGGATTGGCTGGGCCGCGACATCGAGCATGAGCGTGCCGTCGGGTTGGAGTTGCACGAGGCCGATGGTGAAGAGCTGCATCACTTCGCGGGCGTAGTTTTCATCGGGCGCGTTGCCGCGGGCGGGGTCGGCCTTCTGGTTGCCGAGATGGCTCAACCACAGCCCCATCGAGGTGGAGAGCGTGACATCCTCGAGCAATTGCCGGTAGGTGCCGAAAGCGCCGCGGAGGAGGATGTCGTAGTAGTTCCCCTTCATCTGACCGAGGCTCGTCTGCTCGTTGCCACTGGAACCGACGACCAACAGCTCGCTCAGCGCAAATGCCACGCGCTGCCGCAACTGATCGGGCGCGGTCACCGACATCTTCCACCACGCGACGCTCCAATCACCGGGCACGACGGGGCCCTGTGCAACGGCGGACGGCGGGGGTTGAGGCTTTCCGCCAGTGCTAAATGTGGTTCGGACGGTCGCGCGCGCCGATGTCATGGGCAGAGCCATTTGGTCGTCGATCCAGCCGGGGATGCCGCGGGACTGAAGGGCGGCGATGGTGGCGGTCGAGGGACCAAAGGTTGCCTGCGTGAGGAAACGGGCGGCGTCGGTGAGAGAGGGCGAGGTGAGCGCGCCGGCGGGCAGTGCGGGTGGTGCCGCTGGCGGCGTGAACGTGATCGAGCCGCGCGTGGGCAAGAAGGCGGAGCGAATTTCGCCCGCGGGGAAATTTGACGTATCGATCTGCACCGAGAGATCGCCGGTGAGCAGGGCGGCGACGATGTCGTTGGCGGAGTAAGGTCCCTTCGGCGAGATCGACCAATTGTAGCCGCTCAACTGGCCGCGGGGCAGGTCGAAGACAAAGGTGCCGTTGCCGCCGGCGGCGCCGAGCACGAGGTGCGCACCCGACTGGGTCGAGGTGAGATTGGAAAACGTGAGCGAGACCGCGGCGCTCGCGGTGTTGGGGTCGAACAGAAGGGTCGCGTAGCCCGAAGCGGTGGAGCCGGCGGCGGTCGAGCGGAGCGGGGTGAAAAAGAGGCGCGGCGATTGGCCAAAGGCGGGCGGTGTGCCAGTGGTAGCGCTTATGTCGTAGACCTCGATCAGGGCGACGCCGGCCGAGGTGCGGGCATCGCCGGAGAGTTGGACGGTGTAGGCGCCCGGGCTGACGTTGACGATGACCGCGGCGTCAGCGGCGTCGGTGGCAAAGGCTCCGGCCTGCGTGGTGGCGGTGGTGAGCTGCGACGCCGATCCATTCGCGAGGGCGGCGGCGATCTCGGTGCCGGCTGCGTCGAGCACGCTGAGTTTTGGGTCGGGGAGGGCGCCGGGGACGCCGAAGGCGGTGAGGGCGGGGCCGATGCCGCGGATGAGGAGCTTGCGGGTGCCGGCGCCGAGGTTGACGACGAAGCCGGCGACGGCGGCGTTGGCGCCGGTGCCGACTTGGAGGCGGGTGGCGATATTGACTAGCTGCCCGGAGCCGGAGACGTCGTAGACTTCGAGGAGGGCGACGCCGGTGTTGTCGGTGCCGAGGCCGGAGATCTGCGCGGAGTAGGCGCCGGGTGGGAGCGTGGCGACGACGACGGCGTCCTTGCTATTCGCCGGGAGCGGGAAGGCACCGACGGCGGTGAAGGTGGCGTTGTCGGAGGCGGCCCAGTTGTCGTTTGAGGCGACGACGGCGTTTTTCGAGTCAAAGATTTTGAGGGTGGGATCGGCGAGGGTGCCGGGGACGCCGAAGGCGGCGAGGCCGGGGCCGATGGCGCGGATGAGGACCGTTTTGGAGCCGCCGGAAATGGCGAAACCGCCGAAGAGGTTGTTGGCATCGGCGCCGACTTGGCCGCGGGTGGAGATATTGGCGAGGCGAGCGGTTTGGGCGGAGAGCGACAGGAGAGCCGATGAAAGCGAGAGGAGAAGCGCGAAAGTGCGGATCAGGCGCATAGTGAAGTGATGCGTGGTTAGACGAAACCGAGATTCGGTTTCGCGAAGCGGCCGATGTTGGGGAGGACGACGGGGAGGTTGGTGTCGCTCACGCCAAACCACCGTGCGAGGGTGGCGCTGTATTCGTCGACGCTGGTCGAGGGAATCCAGCGCCCGCGGCCGGTGTCGTCGTTGGCACCGATGGTGAGAGACGGCATGGTGCCGTAGATATCGCCGCCTTGGACGGCACCGCCCATGATGAGTTGGTGGTTGCCCCAGCCGTGGTCGGTGCCGCCGGCGTTGGGGATGTAGGTGCGGCCGAAGTCGGAGGTGGTGAAGGTCGTGACTTGATTCGCGACGCCGAGTTCGACCGTGGCGTCGTAGAACGCATTCATCGCATTGGCGAGTTGGGCGAGGAGCGGGCCGTGGCCGGTGACTTGGGCGGCGTGAAGATCCCAGCCGCCAAGCTCGACGAAGAAGATCTGTCGTTTGAGGCCGAGGGCGGGAGAGACGGAGATGAGTTTGGCGACAGCCGCGAGCTGGGCGGCGATGTTGCTACCGGGAAAGGGGGTGCGGAGGGCGGGCGCGTTGGTAAGGATGGTGTTGAGGGTCTCGGCGTCGTTGATGGCGTCCGCAGTGATGTGGCCGAACGCGGCTTCGAGGAGGTGGGGTGGCGAATTGGCGAAGAGCCCGCGCAGCGTCATGGTGCGGGTGCCGAGGTTGGGCGAGCCGGGCCCGAAATTCATCTGCGGCACACCAAAACTGCCGGCCGTGTAGGGCGCGACGGTGACGCCGCGCTGGAAGGAGTTCGAGCCGGCGAGGGAGATGGCGAGGGAGATATCGTTGCTGGAGTTGAGCGCGGCGACGAGGTCGCCGAGGCGGCCGCCCCAACCGGTTTCAAAAGGTTTGTCGGGCACACCGCTCTGCCATTGGAGAGCTTGGTCGCTGTGGGAGAAAAGCTGCGGAGGGAGATTTCGGCCGGAGTTGTAGTCGGCGAGCGTGGTCGGGCGGACGAGGGTGCCGACGTTGGCGAGGACGGCGAGTTTTCCGGAGGAAAAGAGGTCGCGGAGGGCGGGCACGGAGGGATGCAGGGCCCAGCTGCGACCGTCGGAGTAGCGACGGGGGGCGAGGGGCAACAGGCCGGCTTGGGCCACCGCGAGATCGCCGCGGGCTTTGGCGTAGGTGGCGTAGGTGGCGGCGTCGGAGGGGATGATGAGGTTGGTGGCGTCGTTGCCACCGTTGAGGAAAAGGCAGACCAGCGCTTTGTAGTCGGGAGGCAGGGCCGCGGCGCGGGTGCGATTGAGATTGTTGCCGGCGACAGCGCCGATCACGCGAAGTTGGGCGAGAGTGGAGAGGATGCCGGTGGTGCCGACGGCGGCGCAGCATTGTCCGAGGAAGCGACGGCGATTCATGGGGCGGGAGTCGTGGGGGGCATACGGCGGGGGGGGCGGCGGCTCAGCGTTGCGTCGCGGCGGAGGGCGAGAGGACGGTGAGGTGGAGGGCGATTTGGACGCGTTCGCGGTCGGAGGTGGCGGGAACGAGGGCTTGGAGCGCGGCGAGGATCTGGGTGCGGGTGCCGGCGGCCATCTGGCCGCCGCAGAAAATCAGGTTGAGCTGATCGAGCAGGGCGGAGGGATTTTGGGCGTTGGGCAAAAAGGCGGAGTAGTCGAGGTCGATGAACGGTGACGGACTGCCGGAGGGAGCGGGGAGCTGCGCGCGGTCGCGGTAGAGGAAATCGACGAACGTATTGGGAATCGTGATGCCGTAGGAGCCATCGGTGATTTCGAGTTCCGGAGCGACAAGGCCGGCGGCGGCCATCGCGCCGGGCGGCGAGTAGGTGGGGGAGAAAAAATTGAAGACGGAGCGGGAGTAGAGCGGCTGTTGGCCGGTCTGGTTGATGGGAAACGACATGAAGCCGATGGGCCCGTAGCGGTCCGGCGAACGGGGATCGCCGAAGAAGCTGTCCAAGAAGCGGCCGTTGGGCGCGCGGGCGTTGAGGGCGCGGAAGAAGGCGGTGAAACGCAGGAGCGGCTCTTTGATTTTGCCGTAGCCGATGTTGGCGAGGACAGCGGGTGAACGGGCTTCGTAGTCGGTGAGAATGGCGCGCACGACGGCGGCGAGATTGCCGCGGGTGCCGGTGCCATCGTCGGCAAATTTCTGGGCGACGCGGTAGACGTAGCCCGGACTCGGGTTGCTGGTGACGAGGAATTTGATCAGGTGGCGGCTGAGGAAGGGGCCGGTGTTCGGGTGCTGGAAGAGCGTGTCGAGGGCGGCGGCGAGGTCAGCGGGGCCGGTTTGATTTGCCGGGAGGACGGTGGGGGTGGCGGTGAGCGGAGCCTGTTGCTGGCGGCTGACGATGCGTTTCTCGGTCTTGTCGTGAAACGCGTCGTAGTAGCGCATGGGGTTGAGCCAGGCGATGGTCTCGGGCAGGATGTTGTTATCGGGGTGCGGAGAAAACTGATTCGTGAAATCGCGCACCGAGGTGGTGGTGGCGGGGTAGTCGGCGAAGGTCCAACCGGTGAAAACTTTGGCCAGCTCGGAGACCATGGCCTGATTGTAGGTGGGAATGGGCTGGCCGGCGTCGTCGAGGAGGAGCGTGCCGTCGGGCTGGAGTTGCACGAGACCGATGGTGAAGAGCTGCGTGACCTCGCGGGCGTAGTTTTCGTCGGGCGCGGCGCCCGTGAGCGGGTTGGTTTTCTGGTTGCTGCGGTGACTGAGCCACGTGCCCATCACGGGGCTGAGGGTAACGTCGTTCAGCAAGGTGCGAAAATTGCCGAAGGCGCCGGCGACGAGGTGGTCGTAGTAGCGCACTTTGGCCTTCACGGGGAGGTCGCTCAAATTGCCGACGACGAGGAGTTCGCTGAGGGCGAAGGCGACGCGTTGGCGGAGTTGGTCGGGTGCGGTGAGGGCGATCTTCCACCAGGCGGGATGCCAATTCCAATGGGTGTAAATGGTGTAGAGCGCGGGATCGGCGGTGGGCGGGTTGGGAAATTCGGTGACGTCGGCGTTGAGTCCGGCGAGCGCCGAGGTGGCGGGCAGGGCGAACTGGTCGTCGAGCCAGCCGGGGATGCCGCGGGCTTGGAGCGCGGCGATGGTGGCGGGCGTGGGGCCGAACGTGGCTTGGGTGAGGAAGCGCGCGGCATCCGTCTGCGAGGGAGACGTGAGGATGTTGGCGGCGAGCACGGGCGGAGCGGCGGGTGCGGTGAAGGTGGATGAACCGGCAGTGGGGATAAGAGCGCCGGCGAGTTCGCCGCCGGGGAAATTGGCGCTGTCGAGTTGGACGGAGATCTGGCCGGTGAGGAGGGCGGCGACGAGGTCGTTGGTGGAATAGGTGCCGCTCGCGGCGAAGGTCCAGAGTTGGCCGGAGACTTGCGTGCGCGGGAGATTGAGGACGAAGGTGCCGGTGCTCCCGGGGGCGGTGAGCACGAGGTGCGCGCCCGCTTGGGCGGAGGTGAGATTGGAAAAGGCGACGCTGACGGAGCCGGTGTTGGTGTTGGGATCGAAGAGAATCGTGGCGTATCCGGAACCTGTTGACGCCGTCGCGGCGGAGGTCGGGCGGAGGGCCGTGAAAAAGAGGCGGGGCGCGGCGGCGAAGGCGGGCGGAGTGCCGGTGGTGTTGGTGATGTCGTAGATTTCGACGAGGCCGACGCCGGTGGTGGTGCCACTCGCGCCGGAGAGTTGGACCGTGTAACTGCCGGGCGCGACAGTGGCGATGACAGCGGCATCTCCGGCGGAGAGCGCGAAACCGCCGGCGGCGGCCGAGGCGGTGGCGAGCGTGGAGGCGGCGCCGTTGGCGATGGCGGAGGCCAGGGTGGCTTGGCGTGCGTCGAGAAGAAGGACCTTGGGATCGGGGAGGGCGCCGGGGACACCAAAGGCGGTGAGGGCGGGGCCGATACCGCGGATGAGGAGCTTGCGGGTGCCGCTGCCGGGGTTGACGACGAAGCCGGCGACGGCGGCGTTGGCGCCGGTGCCGAATTGGAGGCGGGTGGCGATGTTGACGAGTTGCCCGGCGCCGGAGACGTCGTAAACTTCGAGGAGGGCGACGCCAGTGGGCTCGGCGCCGAGGCCGGAGATTTGGGCGGAGTATGAACCGGGTGGGAGCGTGGCGACGACGACGGCGTCCTTGCTATTCGCCGGGAGCGGGAAGGCACCGACGGCGGTGAAGGTGGGGTTGTCGGCGGCGGACCAGTTGTCGTTTGAGGCGACGACGGCGTTTTTGGAGTCGAAGATTTTGAGGGTAGGATCGGCGAGCGTGGCGGGGACGCCGAACGCGGCGAGGCCGGGGCCGATGGCGCGGATGAGGACGGTCTTGGAGCCGCCGGAAATGGCGAAGCCGCCGAAGAGGTTGTTGGCATCGGCGCCGACTTGGCCGCGGGTGGAGATATTGGCGAGGCGCGCGGTCTGGGCGGAGAGCGACGCGACGGCGGCACAAAGAGCGAGGAGCACGGCGCGGGTGCGCAAGAGAGGCGGGAACATAATTCGCCGCGGGGTAGCGGTGTGCGAAAAGTCGCGACGCGATCGTCGGCTACGGCAAGTGGGAAGTGCCTGAGTCGGGCGGGAAAAACACCTTAGCTTACGACTAGGTGGTGGGGGTCGTGGTCGGAAAAGGACGGGACGTTGACTCCCGGACTGGACGCGGTAGCAGACACCATACCCCGTTTACCCCATGCGAATTTCCCGATGGTCCGTTCTGTTGCCGGTGCTTTGGGTGGTGATTTTTTCGACGTTCGCCGTGGGCGCGGCCGACCGGCCGAAGAATCTCGTTTTCATTCTCACCGACAATCAGGGCGCGTGGACGCTGGGTTGCTACGGCAACCCGGACATCCGCACGCCGCATATTGATCGACTGGCGCAGGAGGGTGTTCGCTTTACGCGAGCGCTCAGCAGCAACCCGGTGTGCTCGCCGACGCGCGCGACGTTTCTGACCGGGTTGATGCCGTCGCAGCACGGGGTGCATTCGTTTCTCGATCCGAAATTTATGATGGGGCCGGCGGCCTATAATACGCTGCGCGAATTCACCTCGCTCGGCGAAGTGCTGCGCGAGGCCGGCTACACCTGCGGGCTCAGCGGGAAGTGGCATCTCGGCGACAATCTCCGCCCGTCGGAGGGCTTTTCGTTTTGGGTGACGAAGCCCGACGGACACACGAAAGAATTCTACAATCAAGACGTGATCGAAAATGGGGCGGTGCGGAAAGAGGCGGGTTACACGACGGATCTGTGGACGCGGAAAGGCATCGAGTTCATCGAGCAGAACCAGGCGCGCCCCTTTTTTCTGTTTCTCGCCTACAATGGGCCCTACGTGCTGGGCGGGCTGATGCGCAATGCGCCGCGCAACCGTCACGCGGAGTTCTACCGCGGGAAAAATTTCAAGAGCTTCCCGGTGGAGGCGATGCACCCGTGGCAGCATGCGAACAAGGCGTTTCACAACACGCAGCTGGCGATGGAGCGCACGGCGGCGGAGGTGAGCGGGGTCGATGACGGCGTCGGCGAAGTGATGGCGACGCTGAAGCGACTCGGGCTCGAGGAAGACACTCTGGTGGTCTACGCCTCGGACCAAGGATGGATGGGCGGGCAAAACGGGATGTGGGGCATGGGCGACCATTTCCGGCCGATCGCGGCGCATGAGCTGATGATGCAGATTCCGCTGATTTTTCGTCAGCCCGGAAAAATTCCGGCAGCGCGCACGAGTGACATCATGGTGAGCAATTACGATTTTCTGCCGACCGTGCTGAGTCAGCTCGGGCTCGGTGCGAAGATGCCGACGGCGCCGCGTTCGCCGGGCCGCGATTTCAGTGCGGTGCTGCGCGGCGAGGCGCTGCCGTGGGAGAACGTCATGTTTTTCGAAATGGAAACGGTGCGCGCGGTGCGGACCGACGACTGGAAATACGTCGCGCGTTTTCCCAACGGCCCCTTCGAACTCTACGACATGAAGCGCGATTCGCGGGAACGTTTTAACCTCTACGGGCAACCCGGCACCGAGGCGAAACGGGCGGAGCTCGCGGGACGCATCGACGGCTTTTTTGCGCGCTACGCCGATCCGCAATACGACATCTGGAAGGGCGGGCGCTCGAAGGCGAAGCGGCACTCGGATTGAGGCAGGCCGGTCGTTCCGAGTGGCAGAGCGAGGAAAGGGCGGTGGGGAAAGCGGCGCACGATTGGGGAGGTGAAGGTGTCCGCACCGTAACCGGTGCGGCTACGGCAGACGAGGCAACGCGACGCGGCGGTGTCGGTAGCCGCACGTGTAACGTGCGGGGATTGGGCTAAACGCAGGTAACGGACCGCACTGTAATCGGTGCGGCTACGGAGAAACGTTGGCGATCAGAGGAAACCGAGGTTCGGTTTGGCGAAGCGGCCGATGTTGGGGAAGACTGTGCTCAGGTTCGTGGCGCTGACGCCAAACCAGGTCGCGAGCGTAGCGCCGTATTCGTCGACGCTCGTCGTGGGAATCCAGCGGCCGAGGCCGGTGTCGTCGTTGCCGTTGACGACGGGGCTGGGCATCTTGCCGTAAATATCGCCGCCTTTGACGGCGCCGCCGAGGATCATCTGGTGGCCGCCCCAGCCATGGTCGGAGCCATCGCCATTGGAGGTGAAAGTGCGGCCGAAATCGGAGGCGGTAAACGTGGTCACCTGGTTGGCGACACCGAGTTCGACGGTGGCGTTGTAGAACGCGTTCATCGCCTGGGAGACTTGGGCGAGGAGATCGGCGTGGGCGCCCGTGACGGACCCGGTGCCCGTGCCGTCGACTTGGTCGGCATGCGTATCCCAGCCGCCAAGACGGGCGAAGAACACCTGCCGTTTGAGGTTCAGCGAACTCGAGATCGAGATGAGGTAGGCGATGGTCTTGAGTTGGTTGGCGAGTGTGGTGTTGGGGAAGGTGGTGGCGAGGGTCGGGGAGGCGGCGAGCGCGGTCGTGAGCAGATCGGAATCGCCGATGGCGTCGGCGGTGACGGTGCCGAAGGCGGAGGCGAAGAGGTTGGTCTGCGCGGAGGCGAAGAGGTCTTTCTGCGCTTGAAAGCGGGTGGTGGCGGTGGTGTTGCCGGAGGCGCCGGACCAGGCGATGGGGCCGCCTTTGGACGTGGCGAGGCCGGAGGAGCGCTGGACGGCGAGCTGGGAGAGCGTGTTGGCGACCTGGAATTGGTTAAAACTGTCGAGGCTCATCGACATGGAGATCTGGGGATTCGTGTTGAGCGAATTGAGGAGGTCGGCGGTGCGGCCACCCCAGCCGGTTTTGAAGGGTTGATCGGGCACCGAGGACTGCCACTGGACCTGTTGGTCGGAGTGGGAGAAGAGCTGCGGGGGGAGGGGGACGGAGCGGGCGGTGTATTGGGCTTTCGAGGTCGGGTAGACGAGGGTGCCGACGTTGGCGAGGAGCGCGAGTTTGCCGGAGGAGAAGAGGGAGCGGAGCTCGGTCGTGGAAGGGTGGAGGGCGAAGGAGCGGCCGTCGGTGGTCTTGGGCGTGATGGGGAGGAGATTGGCCGAAGGGAGGGCGAGAATGGTGCGGGCCTTGGTGTAATCGGCGTAGCCGGAGGTGTCGGCGGGGATGATGAGGTTGGAGGAATCGTTGCCGCCGTTGAGGAAGATGCAGACGAGGGCTTTGTAATCGGAAGCGACGGCGGCGCCGCGCGGGGGCGTCGTGGAGCCGGAGGGAAGGCTGGCGGCGGCGGCGGTGGCGCGGAGGGCGGTGAGGGTGGACATCATGCCGGTGAGGCCGACGGCGGCGCAACAGGCGGAGCCGAGGAACTCGCGGCGGGTGGGGGCAGATTTTTTTTGCATGGGGGCGGAGCGTGGGGATCGCGGGTTTAGGATCTCGGGTCTGGGGGCTCGGAGATAGCGGAGTCTTTCGCTTTCGCTTTCTGCTTTCGTCAGGAATCGGCGGAGAAAGATTAAGAGATAGAGGAAAGAGAAAGGTGGGGACGGGGTTATTTTTGGATGGCGCCGTCGGGGCTGGTGGCGACGAGGTAGACGGCGTTGCGGGCGCGGTCGAGGGCGGTGGTGTTCGACGGGAGGGCGTTGAGGGCGGTGGTGAGGCGGGCTTTGGTGGCAGCGCTCATCTGGTTGGCGCAGAGGATGGCGCTCAGTCGGTCGAGCAGGGCGGAGGTGTCGGTGGCGAGAGCGGTCTCGGCGGTGAGGTTGAGGGCGTAGGTGTAGGGGAAATTACGATTCGTCGTGGGGATGGGGCTGACGGTGTAGTTGTAGAGTTGATTGGGGAACGTGATTGCGGACGTGGCGTCGGTGATCTGGAACTCCGGGGCGACGAGGCCGGCGGCGGCGAGGGCGCCGGGGTAGACGTAGCCGGGCTCGAAGAAGTTGAAGACCGAGGGGGCTTGGAGGGCGGCTTGGAACGTGGAGTTGGCGAGGCCTTCGAGGACGTTGCGACCGGTGGGGGTGGTCGCGTTAAAGCCGCGGAGCAGGGCGGTGAAGCGGAGGAGGGGTTCCTTGAGTTTGCCGTAACCGGGCGCGGCGGCCGCGGCGGCGGAGCGGGCCTCGTAGTCGGTGAGGATGGCGCGGACGACGGCGGCGAGGTCGCCGCGGGTGCCGGAGCCGTTGTCCACAAATTTCTGGGACACGCGGTAGACGTAGGCGGGGCTGGGGTTGTCAGTGACGAGGCGTTGGATGAGTTGGCGGCAGACGAAGGGAGGGGTGTTGGGGTGGTTGAAGAGGGTGTCGAGGAGGCGTTTGAGGTCTTCGGTGCCGCCGAGGTTGGCGGGGATGACGGTGCCGGCGGGACTGGTGGCGCTGACGATGGTTTTCGCGGAGGTTTCGTGGTGACCCGAGTAGAGGATCATCGGGTTGATGTAGTCCTGGCGGGTGGTGCGGAAATTGGCGGTGGTGGGGGTGGGCGTGAAGAAGCCGAAGCCGGTGAGAATCTTGGCGGTTTCGGTGATGGTGGTTTGGTCGTAGGTGGGGAGAGGGAGGCCCTGAGCGTCGAGCTTGAGCGTGCCGTCGGGTTGGAGTTGGACGAGGCCGATGGTGAAGAGCTGCATGAGCTCGCGGGCGTAGTTCTCATCCGGATTCGTGCCGGCGACGGGATCGGCCTTGGCGTTGCGGAGGTGGCTGAGGTAGGTGCCCATCACAGGGCTCAGGGTGACGGTCTCGAGGAGGGTGCGGTAGTTGCCGAAGGCACCCGCGGCGAGGTTGTCCCAGTAGACGGAGAGGCCTTCAGTGAGGGCGTTGGCGAGGGTGGTGTCGGAGACGACGAGGATTTGGCTGAGGGCGAACGCGACCCGTTGGCGGAGTTGATCGGGACCGGTGAGAGCAATGGGATACCACGCGCGGCGGCGGAAGGAGGGGAAGTATTGGACTGAGGCGGGATCGGTGCCGAGCGCGGCGGCGTCGGCTTTGGCCGCGGTCCATTCGGCGAGGCCGGCGGCGCGGTAGGAGGAGGCCGGTAGGGCCATCTGGGCCGTGATCCAAGCATCGATGGAGCCGCCGGTGAGGGCGTCGATTTCGGCTTTGGTAGGGCCAAAGGTCGCTTGAGTGAGGAAGCGGGCGGCTTCGGTGGCGGTGAGGTTGGTGAGCGAGACCGAGGGCGGAGCGGCGGGCGCCGTGAACGTCTGCGAGCCGACAGCGGTGAGAAAGGCACCGCGGAGTTCGCCGGTGGGAAAGTTTCCGGTATCGAGGCCGACGTAGATGAGGCCGTTGGTGAGGGCGCTGAGGATTTGGGCGGTGGTGTAGGTGGCGGTGGGCGCGATGGCCCACTGGGCTCCGGAGACTTGGCCCAGCGGGAGGTTGAGAACGTAGTCTCCGGAGGAGGTGCTGTTGCCGAGGAAGAGGTGGGCGCCGGCTTGACCGGAGGACAGGTTGGAGAAGGAGACGTTGACGGTAGCCACGGTGCCGCTGGCGCTGAGGACGATGGTGGCCAGGCCCGAGGCGCTGGAGCCGGAGGCGGTGGCGGCGGGACGAAGCGTGGCGACGTAGAGGGTGCCGGGACTATCGGCGATGGAAACGGTGGCCGCGGCTGTGGCGCCAACAGTGTAGGCTGAACTGGTGCCAAGGGTGAGGGTCACGGTTTCCGCCGGTTCGACCATGGTGTCGGGAAAGGGCTGAACGGAAATTTTGGCGCTGCTGGCGCCGGCCGGGATGGTGATCGAGCCAAGGAGGGGCGGGTAGTCGAAGCCATTGGTGGCGGTGCCGGCGACGCCGTATTGGACGACCAGGGCGGCCGAGGTATCGCCCGTGCGCGTGACCGTGAATTCGCCGGAGTTGGCACCACTTTCATCGGTAGTGGCTTTGGTGGCGGCAAGTGTGACCGTGGGCGGGCCGGCGGGGGCGGCCGGAGTGAGGTCGTAGACTTCGATGAGCGCGAGGCCGCTGGTGGCGCCGACGCCGGTGGCCTGGATGCCGTAGTTGCCGGCGGCAAGGTCGACCAACAGTGCGGAGTCGGCCGAGCCTGCGGCAAAGTTGAAAGCACCGGCCGAAGTGAAGGCGGCGGTGAGGCTGGTGGCGTTGGCGGCGGGCAGGGCGGCCGAGACGGTGACGGGGGTGGACCAGTTGTCGTTGGTGGCAATGACGGTGCCGGTCGAGGTCGTGAGCGAGAGTCCGGGATTGGCGAGGGTGCCGGTGAGGCCGAAGGCACCCAAGGCGGGACCAGCGGCGCGCAGGAGGAGTTTGCGGGTGCCGCTGCCGGGGGTGACGACGAAGCCGATGATCGGCGCGGACGTGGGGGAAATCTGGAGACGGGTGGAGGTGTTGAGCAGCTTGGCGCCGGCGGAGCCGACTTCGTAAACTTCGACCAGAGCGAGGCCGGTGGTGCCGCCGGCACCGGCGACTTGGGCGGTGTAGTTGCCGGGGGCGAGCGTGGTGACGAGGGCGGAGTCGCGGGAATTGTTGCCGAGCGCGAACGCGCCGACGGAGGCGAAGGCGGCGGCATCCGCGGCGAGCCAGTTGTCGTTGGTGGCAAGGGCGGTGTTGGCGCTGTTAAAGAGGGTGAGCACCGGGTCGGCGAGCGCGCCCGGGACACCGAAGGCGGTGAGGGTCGGGCCGACGGCCCGCACGATGACCTGTTTGTTCGCGCCGGGGCCAATGACGAAGCCGGCCGTGAGGACATCGGCGCCGGTGCCGGAGGTCGCGCGGGTGGAAATATTGGCGAGACGGGGTTCTTGCGCGGATGCAGGGGAAAGGAGGGCGGCGGCGGCGAGGACGACGGACGCGCAGAAGCAATGGGGAAGACGAGGGGTATTCATACGACGCGAGGAGGGGTGGGCAGGCGGGAACCTGCGGAGGGGAGCGGGTGTGCCCAAAGACGGAGCGCGGAAAGAAAAGTAACCAAATGGCAAAAAATCGGGTGACGAGAACCGGCGAGTTACGGTGGAGAACCGGCAGTTCGAAAATCGCGGCTCCGGAAAGATGTTGGGACGGATGGCCGGGGTAGCGCGCAATCCCCGTCGGAGTTCGGCGACGCGAACGTGAAGATTGTCGCGTCGGTGGTCAGGCAAGGGCGTTCGTCGGGTAGGAACGACCGGAACCGGAAATTCAAGGTGCCGAAGCACCACTCGCTCGTGACGTGCGAAGGCGCATCGCAGGGACGGCGCATGAGGCCGGATTGTAACCCGCGCGGCTGACGCGAGGGATCAGAGAAAGCCGAGATTCGGTTTCGCGAAGCGGCCGATGTTGGGGAGGACGGTCGAGAGGTTGCTCGCGCTGACGCCGAACCAGGTGGCGAGGGTGGCGTTGTATTCGTCGACGCTGGTGCTCGGAATCCAGCGGCCGCGGCCGGTATCGTCGGGGCCGTTGACCGTGAGGCTCGGCATCGTGCCATAGATGTCGCCGCCCTGGACCGCGCCGCCCATGACGAGTTGGTGGTTACCCCAACCGTGGTCGGTGCCACTGGCATTCGGGATGTAGGTGCGGCCAAAGTCCGAGGCGGTGAACGTCGTGACCTGGTTGGCCACACCAAGTTCGACGGTGGCGTTGTAAAAGGCGTTCATCGCTCCGCTGAGTTCGGCGAGGAGCGGGCCGTAGGCGCTGGCTTGCGAGCCGTGCATATCCCAGCCGCCGAGTTGCACGAAGAAGACCTGGCGCTTGAGGCCGAGGCCTTGCGAAACGGCGATGAGTTTCGCGACCATCGCGAGGCGGGCGGCGGTTTGCGTGCCGGGGAACTGCGTCGCGAAGGTCGGCGCGGAACGGAGCGCGGTGCCGAGGATGTCGCCGTCGTCCATGGATTCCTTGGTGATGCCACCGAAGGCCGCGGCGAGAGCGTTGGCCTGCGGGTTGGCGATGAGGGCCTTATAGCCGTTGATGCGCGCGTTAACGACTCCGGCCGACGGCGGGGGCTGGTTAGAAAACTGCATCTGAACGACGCCGCTCGGATTGACGACGTAGGGGTTCACGGAGCGGCCGCGCTGGAAGGAATTCGCACCGTCCAACGAGATCGACATCGAGACCTGGTTGTTCGAGTTCATCGCGTCGAGCAGGTCGGCGAGGCGGCCGCCCCAGCCGGTGTCGAAGGGTTTGTCGGGCACGCTGCTCTGCCACTGGAGCTTCTGGTCGCTGTGTGAGAAGAGCTGGGGCGGGAGGTTGTTGCCGGCCTTATAGTCGGCGAGTGTGGTCGGGCGGACGAGCATGCCGACGTTGGCAAGCGCGGCAACTTTGCCCTGGTTGAACAGGCCGTGCAAAGCGGAGGCCGAAGAATGCAGGCCATAGGTGCGCCCGTCGGAATAGCGGCGGGGTGCCAGCGGAAGCAGGCTGGACTGGCTCACGGCCAATTCCCCGCGCGCCGCAGCATAGGCCGCGTAATCCGTGCCGCCGGTGGGGATAATCAGGCTGCTGCCGTCGTTGCCGCCCTGAAGAAACAGGCACACGAGGGCCTTGTAATCGGGGGCAACGGCGGCCGCGGTGGTGCGGCCGAGGTTGTCGCCGGCTACCGCTGCCATGACGCGGAGCTGGCCGAGGGCGGAGAGGACGCCGGTGGTGCCGACGGTGGCGCAGCAGGCTTGGCGGACGAACGCGCGACGGGAGAGATCGGGTGGGGACGTTTTCATGGCGTTATTTTTGGAGCGCTCCGTCGGGCGAGCTGACGGTGAACTGGATGGCGGTTTGCACACGTTCGAGATCGGTCGCCGTGGCGGCGAAGGAGTTGAGCGTAGTGATAATCTGGGTGCGGGTGGAGGAAGTCATCTGATTCGCGCAGATGAGGAGGTTGAGCTGGTCGACGAGGGCCGCGGGATTGCGGGCGTTGGGCAGCAGGGCGGAGTAATCCACCCGCAAGAAAGGCGAGGGACCGGTGGGCGGCTCTCTGAGGATCGCGGGATTGCGATACATGAGATCCATGATTTGGTTCGGCACTTGGATCGCGTAGTTTGAATCGGTGATTTCCAACTCGGGGGCGACGAGGCCGGCGGCGGCCATCGCGCCGGGCGGAGAATAGGTGGAGGAGAAAAAATTGAAGACCGTCCGCGCATCAAGGGGCTGCTGGCCGGTCAGAAACCCGGGGTTCGCGATCATCCCGGAAGGATTGTATTGCGGCCGATTAAAGCGGCCCTCGCCGAAGTAGCTGTCCATGTAGCGGCCGTTGGGCGCGGCGACGTTGAACGCGCGCATGAAGCCGGTGAAGCGCAAGAGAGGCTCTTTTATTTTGCCGTAGCCGAAATTGTTGAGCACGGCGGGCGAGCGCGCCTCGTAATCGGTGAGGATCGCGCGCACGACAGCGCCAAGGTCGCCGCGGACGCCGGCGCCGTTGTCGGCGAATTTTTGCGCGACGCGGTAGACGTAGCCGGGGCTGGGGTTGCTGGTGACGAGACGCTGGATGAGCTGACGGGAGAGGAACGGGCCGACGTTCGGATGGTTGAAGAGCGTATCGAGGAGGATCTTCAGGTCCTGTGGGGCGGACTGGCCGGCGGGAATCACGGTCGGGCGGGCTTGGGCGGGAGCGACCTGCTGGAGGCTGACGATGCGTTTCTCGGTTTTGTCGTGGAAGGCCTCGTAGGCGTTCATGGGCACGAGCCACGGGTTGGTATCGGGCAAAGGGGCCGGAAAAATATTAAGCACATTAACCGGCGGATAGAAATTGGTGAAAGTGGTTTCGTTGGTCAGGGAAGCGGCGTGGCCGGCGTAGGTCCATCCGGTGAGAACTTTGGCCGTTTCCGAGACCATCGTCTGGTCGTAGGTCGGGATCGGTTGACCGGCGGCATCGAGCAGGAGGGTGCCGTCGGGCTGGAGCTGCACGAGGCCGATGGTGAAGAGCTGCTGGAGTTCGCGGGAGTAATTTTCGTCGGGGGCGGTGCCCTTCACGGGGTTGGCCTTGGGGTTGCCGCGGTGGCTGAGCCAGAGGCCCATGGCGGGACTGAGGGTGACTTCCTCGAGGAGGACGCGGTAGTTCCCAAACGCGCGGCTCACGAGGAGGTCGTAATACTTCGCCTTCGATTCCAGACTAAAGTCGAGATCGTCCTGCTGGCCGACGACGAGGATCTGGCTGAGGGCAAAGGCGACGCGGTGGCGTAATTGGTCGGGCGCGGTGGCGGCGATTTTCCACCAGGCGGCGTGCCAGTTTTCTTTGAACGCGAAGCGCTCGTTGCCCAGGCTCACGGGCACCGGGCCGTTGGGGAACGTGGTGACATCGGCGCGCAGAGCGGCGAGGGCGGAGGTCACGGGCGCGGCGAGTTGGTCGTCGATCCAGCCGGGGATGCCGCGGGCCATGAGGGCGTTGATCGTGGTGGTCGAGGGGCCGAAAGTGGCCTGGGTGAGGAAGCGCGCGGCATCGGTCGCGCTGGGATTTGTGAGTGCGGTGGCGGCGAGGGCCGGTGGCGCGGCGGGAGCGGTGAAGGTTTGTGAGCCGGTGGCGGGGACGAAGTTGCCACGGAGTTCGCCGCCGGGGAAACGGGCGGAGTCGAGGCCAACGAAAATGTTTCCGCCGTTGAGGGCGTTGATGAGGTCGTTGGTGGTGAAGGTGCCGGCGGGCGCAAAGGTCCACGGGCGGCCGGCGACTTGGCCGAGCGGGAGGTTGAGCACGTAGTCGCGGGAGGTGCCGACCTGAAGATGCGCGGCGGACTGTGCAGTGGTGAGGTTGGTGAAGGAGACGTTGACGGAGGCAGTGCCGTCGGCGGCGACGAGGACGGTCGCGTAGCCGGAGGCGCTGGAACCGGTCGCGTTGGGATCGGGGCGGAGCTGGGCGACGTAGAGGGCGGAGGTGGGGATGGGGCCGGTTTGGTTCGCGGGGGTGAGATCGTAGATTTCGACGAGGGCGGCGCCGGTGGTATCGGCGACACCGCTGACTTGGAGCGTGTAGCTGCCGGCGCCGAGGTTGAGGAGGAGGGCGGCGTCTTTGGAATTGGGCGTGAGGGCGAAAGCGCCGTTGGCGGCGAAGGCGGCGGCGAGGGTGGGGGCGTCGGCCGCGGTGGCGGTGGTGGGCGTGGACCAGTTGTCGTTTTCCGCGACCTTGGTGGAGCCGGAGTAGAGTTCGAGTTTGGGGTCGGCGATGGTGCCCGGGACGCCGAAGCTGCCGAGGGTGGGGCCGACGGCGCGGAGGAGGAGGCGGCGGGTGCCGGCGCCGGGGGCGACGGTGATGCCGGGGATGAGGATATTATCACCGCGACCGACTTGGGCTCGGGTGGAGAGATTCACGAGGCGGGTGATGCCGCCGCTGACTTCGTAAACTTCGACGAGGGCGACGCCGCTCGCGCCGCCGATGCCGCTGACCTGCGCGGTGTAGCTGCCGGTGGGGAGCGTGAGGACGAGGGCGGCGTCCTTGGCACCGGGCCCGAGCGGGAAGGCGCCGACGGAGGAGAACACGGCGGCGTCGGCGGCGTTGAAGTTGTCGTTTTCGGCGATCTTGGTGCCGGCCGCGTCGTAGACTTCGAGTTTCGGATCGGCGATGACGCCTGGGACACCAAACGCGCCGAGGGTGGGGCCGACCGCGCGGATGAGCACTTGTTTGCCGGGGCCGGTGCCAATGGTGAAGCCGGTGATGAGCGTATCAGCGCCGCCGGCCGAGGTGCGCACGGAAACGTTGGAAAGGCGGGCGTCTTGCGCGGGGAGCGCGGCGGCGCCGAGGACGGCGAGCCAAGCGAGGAAGGAGAATTGACCGGGGCGGAGGGTGCGGAAGAGGCGCATGAGAAGAACGGAAATCGGGTGGGAGCAGCGGCGTATAGCGGTTGCCGTGCCGAATGAGGGCGGAGCGTGAACGGCGGGCGTTGGGGCCGTGTGAAGGGCCGGTTGGGGAAGAAGATGGCAAACGCTTTCGGCTGGGTGGGCGGTGAAATAGCGGTGCCGGGGAGAAGCCGCGAAGCTGCGATGAGGAAGCGTGGCGCGACACCACGCTGGCGTTCGCGGGCTGCGGATGGGTGCGAAAAGGCCCGGGGTTTGTCGCGGAGGGGAAACGGCGGTTGGGAAACCGCTCTCGGTGCCGATTGTGGCGAGATTCATTCGTTGGAACCGGCGCGTGCGAAAAAGCCCGGGCGGGTGGCCCGGGCTTTTAGATGTGGGTGGGGGCGTTCATGGGAAGCGCCGGACCCTGGGGAGGGCGGGTCGGAGACCCGGCCCTACTTTATTTTGCGAACATTTTGTCGTTCGGGTTGCCGCCGCTGAGGATGTAGGCGGTGAGGTCTTTGAGTTCTTCGGGGTTGAGGCCGTTGATGAGGCCGGGGGGCATCATCGAGACGGGGTAGGTTTTGCGGGACTTCACGTCGGTGGCTTTCACCTTCATCTTTTCGTCGGGGACGAAGGGGTTCGTCATGATTTGGAGCTCGCCGTTTTCTTCGCCGACGATGCGGCCGACGAGGGTGGCGCCGTCGGCGAGATCGAATTGCTGGCTGTCGTATTGGTCACTGATGACTTTCGACGGCTCGATGAGGTTTTCCATGAGGTCCTTCACACTGTAGCGGCTGCCGGCGCCGGAGAGGTCGGGGCCGATGCCGCCGCCGTCGTTGTTGAAGCGGTGGCAGATCATGCACGCGGTGGCGGCGAAGAGACCTTTGCCTTGGGCGAAGTTGCGGCCGGTGAGGCTGCCCTGCAGGAGGGCGGTGGCGTCGGCGACGGTGTAGTCACGGCCGGGGCCTTTCGGCGTGATGGCGCCGGCGGCGAAGTTCGCGGCGGCAGGTTTGGAGAGGGCGTTGAGCGCGGCGCGTTCGGCGGCGTCGGGGACGTTGGCGAGCGTCTCGTTGCGGATGTTTTGGATGAAGCCGCTGAAGCTATTGCCGCCCTTCCACGTGGCAGTGCGGGCGAACCAGGAGAAGAACTCAACGCGGAGTTTGGGCGTCCAGCCGACGGTGGCGTGGCGGAGATTGTAGGCGTAGACGATCTGCTGGCGGTCGGAGCGGCCGGAGCTGACGCTGTTGACGACTTTGCCGTAGTTGTCGTTGCGGGCGACCAGGCCGGCGCCGCCGAGTTCTTCGGGCGTGGTCACGATGGGTTCGGAGACGCTGAGGAGCGGGACGGTCTTGGCGACGACGGTGGGCGAATCGAGGTAGATGAGGAGCGAAACCAGCTCGCGGTTTACGAGGCGGTCGGCGTGCGGGAAGAGCGGATCGAGTTTCTTCGCGAGGACGGCGCAGGTGGCCGCATCCGGTTTGCCCATACGGGTGAACACGAGCTGCCACGCGCGGAGGAGCGGGAGCTGGAGGGCGGCGGGCTGCTTGGCGAAATCGAGGCGGCTGAGGGATTCGATGATGCGCGGCTGGTAGAATTTCGGGCCGACGCGGGCGAGGGCGATGAGCGCCTCGATGGAAGCCTGGGGATTTTTTTCGGCGAGGGCGCGGCTGGCCCAGTTCGAGGGGAACTGACGCTCGATGGCGGCGCGGGCGGCGAAGCGGACGAAGCGATCGGGGCTTGCGAGGTGCGGCCACGCGACGGCGATCGCTTCGGGGCCGGTGCCCTCGGCGTGGAGCGCTTCCAACATGCGGCGGGTTTTCACTTCGGGCGTGAGCGGCAGCGCCGGGGCGGGCGCGGTGCTGTCGGTGCCGGTGTAGGTGACGCGGTAGAGCGCGGCCTGGGTGCGGCGACCGCCGACCGTGAAATACATGGCACCGTCGCCGGGATGGATGATGACGTCGGTGAGCGGGAGGGGTTTGCCGGTGATGAATTCTTCCTTGGTGCCGCGGTAGGTGCCGCCGTCGGGCGCCATGTGGACGGCGTAGAGGGTGCCGTAGGTCCAGTCGGCGGCGTAGAGGGCGCGCTGATACTTGGCGGGGAATTTCGCGCCGGTGCCGAAGGTGGTGCCGGTGGGGCAGCCGGGCCCGATGTCGAGCGTGGCGGGGAGGCTGTCGGCGTAGTAGTCGGGCCAACGGCCGGCGCCGGAGCGCCAACCGTAGTCACCGGCGTCGACGACGTGATTGATGCGCGTGGGCATATACCACGGGGAGCCCTGGTCCCACTCCATGTCGGAATCGTAGGTGAAGAGTTCGCCGTTTTGGTCGAAGGCGATGTCGTATTGATTGCGGAAGCCGAGGGCGAAGAGCTCGACGGTCTTGCCGTCGGGGTCGGTGCGGCCGACATAGCCGCCGGGGGCGAATTTGTTTTTGGCGTGGCCGCGGGCATCCCACATGCGCGGGAGGAGGTGATCTTCGTCCCACGCGACGGCGCGGGATTTTTCCATGCGGGTGGGGAGATCGGTGTGGTTACCGTTGGCGAAGTAGATGGATTTGCCGTCGGGCGAGAGGACGAGGGCGTGGGGGCCGTGTTCGCCGGAGCCCTTCATGTGACGGAGGAATTTGATCTCGTCGAATTGGTCGGTGCCCTTGGTATCGCGCAGGCGCCAGAGGCCCTGTTTGCCGGGGACTTCGTCGACCATGACGTAGAGGCTGTCGAAGGCGTAGAGGAGGCCGTGGGCGCCGATGGCGGGCGGTTTGCCGCTGGCGGTTTGCGCGCGCTTCGGGGTGGGGGCGGGCTCAAAGTCAGGCATGTCGGGGACGGCGGGCAGGGCAGCGGCGAGTTGCTCGACCTTGGTGCCGGTGGAGGTGCCGAGGGCGGGCGGCGTGATGCGGTAGAGGCTACCATATTGGTCGGCGGCGATGATGCGGCCTTTGGGATCGACGGTGAGGGCGACCCAAGAACCCTGATCCTCCTTCGGGACCGTGTAGAGGAGCTCGACCTTAAAACCGGGAGGGACGGCGAGCGCGGAGGGCTCGGTGGCGGTGGCGATCGCGGCCATGGCGGCCCGGGCGGATTGGCCGGGCGGCTGGGAGGCGGTGGCGTCGGCGGCTTTTTGTTTGGCCTTGGATTTTTCTTTCGGTGTCTGCGCAGGGAGCGCGACGGCGGTAAGGCCGAGGAGGAGCAGCGTGCCGAGGTGCGCGAGTCGGGAGTGGAACAGGCGGGATGGTGTCATGGTTGGGAAAGGGGGAGGCGAAGGAAGTAGGAAGAGTTCGGAGATGGAACCGCTAATCTGCGCTAATTTTTCTGAGGTGGTGGGTGGAACGGGCGTGTGCGTGCCTCGCCTGATCAGCGAGGCACGGGCGGTGAAGGGAGGATTGGCATAGTGGGGATTTGCGAAAATTAGCGGTAAGAAATTTTGGGCGGACGGATCAGAATTTGTAGGTGCTGGAGAGGAAGTAGGCGCGGGGTTGGACGGGGACGTATTGGAGCATCGTGTCTTGGCCGGTGGCGGGCAGGGAGGTGAAGCTCTGGCGGTCGCCGGGATTGATGCCCCAGCCGCGCCAGGTCATGACGCCTTCGCTATCGGTGAGGTTGTTGATGTTGAGGCTGACGGACCAGCGGCGGGAAAGCGTCCAGCCCATGCCGAGATCGAACTGGTTGAAACGCGGGAGCATGATCACGTTGGCGGCATTGCCGGCGCGCTCGCCCATGTGGCGCCAGGAGAGATTCGCGAAGTAAGCGGGCGTCCGGTAGGTGAGTGTGTTGTTGAGGATGAAGTCGGGGTTGTTGTCGGCGGGACGGCCCGAGAGGTCGAGGTAGGTGTCGTCGGTGCGGCCATTGACGCCGGCTTGGAACACTTTCCAGACGTCGTTCTTCGCCTTCTGCGCGGTGAACACGCTGCGGACGCTCCAGCGTTCGGAGAGGCGGAAGGTGCCTTCGAGTTCGAGGCCGTAGGCGGTGGTGGAGTTGTAGACAGGGTCGGGGAAGTAGAGGGTGACGCCGTCGGACTCCGTCGCCTGCGTGATGGCGAGGATGTTGTCGAGGTGGCTATAGAACGGTGTGGCGGTGAGCGTGGCAGGGCCCCACTTCAAGCGATAGCCAAGCTCGGCCTGCTGGATGGTTTGCGGGCGCGGCTTCAGGTTGTTGAGCCGGAACTGCGAGTTGTAGTTCCGGAAGAAACCGTAGTCGGGCGCCTTCTCGCCATCGGCGTAGCGGACGTAGAAAGAGTTATTGTTATCGATGACGAAGTTGGTCGCGCCGGAGAGGGAGAAGCTGCGGACGTTTTTGTCGAAGTCCCATTTCGCGGCGGGATTCGGGATCTGAAAACGATTGTCGAACAGGGTGAATGGGTTGCCGTCGGCACCGCCGTAAGTGGCGTCCCAATTGCCGCGCGGATTTTGCACACCGGCTTGGTTGAAGCCCTTGACGAGGTAGTTTTCGGCGCGGAAGCCCCAGTCGAAGCCCCAGCGCGGCGAGAGCTCCCACTTGTGGCCGAAGAAGTAGGCGAACTGGCGCGCGATGGCTTCATCGCGCACGTAGCCGACGCCGAGGGCGGTGAAGCCCTCGGGGTTGGTGAGCTGAACGGTGCGGCCGCCGTAGCCGGCGACGGCCGTGAGAGCGGCAGCGGGCGTGCCGGCGGGCGCGTTGGCGGCGGTGGCGGGTATCCAGGTGATGGCGACGGGCTCGGGCTGCTCGGTGAGCGGGGAGGCGGTGCGGCCGCCGCTGGACTGGCGGTCGGAGATGTTGGAGTAGCCGAAGTAGCCGCCGCCGACGAAGGTGTGGCTGCGCCACTTCTTCGTCACGGTGAGATTGTCCATGATTTCATCCATGTGCTCGTTGGCGACGCGGCCGTTGTTGGTCCAGAGGGCGGCGGGGACGATCTGGCCGTTGGGGAGATTGGCGGAGCGGACAATGAGGCCGGCATTGTTGAGGGCGTTGGCGTTGACGGTGAAGTTGCCGTTGGACGTGACCTCGGCGAGCACGGCGCCGGTCTGGCGGTTCGAGAAACGGTAGAGGCCGGCGGGCACACGACCGTTCTGGCCGCCGCCGCTGAACTGAATCGCCATCGTGCTGAAGAAATTCGGCCACTCGAGGGAGCGCGGCGTGACGCCGGAGCTGGAGTTCCAGTCGGCCCAGTTGCGGCTGACGCGGACGTTGTGGTTAAGGGACCAGCCGCCGCCGAACTCGTGCTTCCACTGGGCGCCGACGTAGCGGGAGCGGGAGCGGACGGCGTCGGTGGTGTCGAAGGTGGCGAACTTGTCGTCCGCCTCGCGCGGATACTGGAAGGAGGCCTTGGGAAACAGGTTGGTGCTGAAGCGGCTGAGGCCGGGATACTGCTTCGGGTTCTGGGGGTCGCGGGCGAGCAGGTATTCATACCAGTGGTTCCGGTCGTCGAGATACTTGCCGTAGATCTTGAGCGAGCCCTGGCCGTAGTCCTTGAAGATGTTTCCGTGGAGCCCGAAGCCGTTGTTCATCGGGTAGCCGTTCGCGGGGCGGTGGCCCTCGGCGTAGCGGTAGAAGCCGCCGGCGTTGTAAACCCACCCCTTTACGAGGGGGCCGCCGACGGTGGCGTCGGTGCGGTATTGCGGCGATCCGCGGCCCTCCAGGCCGAAGCGCGTGCGGATTTCGCCGCCGAAGCGCGACGTGCCGGTGCGTGTAATGTAATTGAATACTCCGCCGGGGGAATTGGACGAGGTGATGGAGGCGCTGCCGCCGCGCACGGCCTCGACGCGCTGGAGCGTGGCGTCGGGGCGGTTGAAGTAGCCGGCGCCGAAGTTGCCGAAATTGACGTTGGTGAAGGGCAGGCCGTCTTCCTGCATCGAGACGTAATAGGTGCCGTTGGCGCCGTCGGAGCTGTCGGCGGAAATTCCGCGCGAGTAGACCATGCCACGAATTTCGCCGAGGGAGGAATTGACGAAGACGCCGGCGACGTTGAGCAGCATGTCGTCGGCGCTGAGGGCGACCTGCTCGGCGAGCATGTCGGCGGTGAGGGTGCTGATGGCGGTGGTGGCCTTCTTCGCCTCGGTGGCGCTGAAAACGCCGGTGACGACAAACTGCTCGAGCTTCAAGGCGTCGGCGGCCTCGGCGGAGGTGGGCGTTTTCGCGGCGGTGGAGGGAGTGGGGGCGGTTTGCGCGAGGAGGACGGAAGAGGAAACGGAGAGGGAGAGAAGGAGAGCGAGAGGGAGACGCTGGGGTGGGCGTGGGGTTTTCATTTGGCGGCGGCTTTGAGTTCGGCGAAACGGGTGCGGAGGGAAGCGAGTTGGGTGGCGCGGGCGGGGTCGGCGGCGAGGTTGTTTTCCTCGAGTGGATCGGCGCGGAGATCGAAGAGCTCCTCGTGTTTAAAATCGGGCCAGTAGATGTATTTCACGTCTTTGCGCACGAGGGCTGCGGAGGACGGAATGAAGTCGATGCTGCGCACGGTGGCGTGCTCGTAGAAATATTCGTCACGCCACGTGGGCGGCTTCGCGGCGAGGTAGAGCGGCGCGAGGTCGCGGCCTTGCATGCGGGCGGGGGCGGGCGCGCCGGCGGCGGCGATGATCGTCGGCGCGAGATCGACGCTGAGCGTCATGGCGTCGCGGGTGGTGCCGCGCTGCGCCGCGGGCAGGCGCGGGTCGCGGATGATGAGCGGCACGCGGATGCTCTCCTGGTAGGGATACCATTTGTCGGCGAGGCCGTGCTCGGCGTGGAAGTAGCCGTTATCGGTGGTGAAGATGACGAGCGTGCGATCGAGCACGCCTTGCGCGCGCAGCTCGGCGAGCACGCGGCCGCACACGGCGTCCGCCTCGGTGGCGAGGCGGTAGTAGTTCTTCATGTATTCCTGGTAGCGCTCGGGAGTGTCGAAGCGCCACGTCCAGCGGTTGCGGCCCTCGTTCTTGGCGTTGGCGATGAAGGGAGGCAGGCGACGGAAATGCGCATCGGTGGCAGTTTTCGGCACGGGAACGGTGACGTCCTTGTAGAGCGCCATGCTCGCGGGCTGCGGGAGGTATTGCTTCGGGTTCTGGTCTTCGGCGTGCGTGGCGACGAACGCGAGCGTGAGGACGAAGGGCTTGTCCTTCGGGCGCGTGCGGAGGAACTCCATCGCGTCGTTTTCGTTTTTCCGCGTGACGTGGATTTCGGTGCCGTCGGGTTGCTTGATCCAGTGGCGCATCGGGGTGATGCGGTCGGCGCCGAAGTCCATCTGGTCGGCGGGGAAGCGCCCGTTGTGCCACTTGCCGACGTGGCCGGTGTGGTAGCCGCGCGCGCGGAGGACGCCGGGGTAGGTCTCGGCCCACGGGGTCGCAAACATGCCGTTGGCCGGCTGGCCGTTCCGCGACATCCATTGGCCGGTGAAAAGATTGGACCGGCTGACCCAGCAGATGGAGGTCGTGACGAAGTTGTGCGTGAACCGCACGCCCTCGCGCGCGAGCTGGTCAATGTTGGGCGTCTTGACGACGGGATTGCCGGCGACGCCGAGCGTGTCGTGGCGCCAGTCGTCGCCGTAGAGGATGACGACGTTGAGCGGGGGCTCGGCGGCGGTCGCGGCGGAGGCGGCGAACGCGGAGAGGGCTGCGGAGAAGGGGAGAAGGAGAGAGAGGGAGAAAGGGAGAAGGGGGCGCATGGGGGCGAGGGGCTTAGGCGAGGGACGTGGGCGTGTCGGCGGTTAAAAACCGCCGATCCGTCATGATCAGAAGCGGCCGTTGACGCCGAAGGTGAGGGTGGTGCCGTTGAGAATGGTGTTCTGCATTTGGGCGGTGATGCCGCGGTAGAAAGACTGCGGCTGGTTGGTGAGATTGCCGGCGTCGAGCGTGAGCTGGAGGGAGGGACGGACTTGGTAGGAGATGCCGGCGTTGATCGTCTCGTATTTGAAGCGGTAGAGATTGCGGCCGGGCGTGGCGGCGGTGAACGCGGTGATGTAGCTGCCGGTGAAATTGTAGAGGATGCGCGTGCTGAATTTCCGGTAGCGCCACGAGAGCGTGGCGTTGCCGGTGCGCGGGATGAAGCCGGGGACTTCGTTGGTGCTGCGCGAGGTGGTGCCGCCGAAGTTACCGCTGGTGTTGATGAGCGTGTAGTTCGCGGACGCGCCGAAGCCCTTCAGCAGGCCGGGGAGAAACGTGAACTGCTGCTGGTAGCTGAACTCCCAGCCGGTGACTTTGGCGGTGCCGGCATTCGAGGACGTGAGGCGCGTCCAGCCGGGGTATTCGCCGTTGTAGCCGTTGTCGGTGCCGGTGCCGATGGTGCCGGCGTTGGTGCCGGTGACGATGTAGTCGGTGATGGTTTTGTTGAACCAGCCGACGGAGAGATTGCCGACGGGCTCGAAGTAATACTCGAGCGTGGCATCCCACGTGGCGGCGTTTTGCGGGAGGAGGGAAGGGTTGTTGACAGTGAGAGTTTGGTTGGCCTCGGAGATGGTTTCGTTGGGCAGGGCGTTGTTCAGCGCGGGGCGGCCGAAGCTGGTGGACCAACTGAGGCGGGCTTTGAGGTTGGAGGTGAGGTCGTGCGTGAGGTGGGCGCTGGGGAAGGACTTCGTGTAGTCGCCGCTGAGGCGGCGCTGCGTGCCGGCATAGTCACGGGTGGCGGAGCCGACGGGATCGGCGGTTTGCTGGGCGACGGTGGTGCCGGTGCGGGCACGGACCCAGCCCCAGCTCGACGTATCCGTTTTTTCGGTGCGCACGCCGGCGATCAGGCCGGTGCGGCCGAGGCGACCGGAGGCCATGGCGTAGCCGGCGGTGATGGTCTCGGTGACGGCGCGGTTGGCCGTGTATTTGTTTTGCTCGTGGAAATAGAGATCCTCGCGCCAGAGCGCGGGAGTGATCGGCTGACGGTCGGCGAAGAACTGGACGGCCTCCCATTGCGGAATACGGCGGCCGGTTTTCACGGAGTCGAAGGTGACGATTGACGAATCGGCGGGGAGCGCGGTGGTGCCGGTGTAGTTCCAACGGCGGGCGACGCTCTCGGCGCTGGCGTAGTGGCGGCGCCAGACGGCGCCAGACTTGAGCGACAGCGGGAACGAGACGGGGAGCGTGTAGCGGGCGTTGGCGCGCGCCTCGCGGATGTTGTCGTCGTTTTGGAGAATGGAATTATTGTAGGTGGTCGGGCGATAGTTGGCGGGATTGGTGAAGTCGGGGCCCTCGGTCTGGGTGAAGCGCGGGTGGAGATCGGAGGCGGTGCGGTCGAGAATCCAACCGACGGCGGTGATGCGGTTGACCAAAATACCGCCGCGGCCGCCGCCGCCGCCGTTGATATTCGTCTGCGTGTAGAGGGCGTTGTAGTCGAGGGAGAGCGGGCCGAAGACGTGCTCGGCGCCGAGGTCGAGGCGGCGCATGCGGTTCGCGAAATTGCCGGGGCCGGTGGTGGTCTGCTCGATGGTGGAACCGGGGGCGGCGCGGACCTGGGTGATGAGGTCGGTATAGCCGGGAAGGATACCGGCGGTGGCGTTGGTGCCGGTGACGGGGAGCGCGGGATTGAAGATAGCCTGCGTGGTGAAGGCGCGCGTCTCGTATTGGCGGCGGAAGGTTTCGACGGCATCGCTCGCGACAGTGTTGACCGTGAGCTTGGTCGACGGCGAGAGACGGTAGTCGGCCTTCAGGCTGACGCTGGCTTGCTTGCGGTTGTTGTAGTTGTCCCAAGTGCGGTAGTCCCAGAGATAGGCGGGCTGGGCGGTGGTGTTTTGAAAGTCGCGGACGGTGCGGAAACCGCCGACGGCGTTTTCAGAGTAGAATACGTTGAGCGAGATGCCGAGATTGCGCTCGCCGCCAAACACATCGAAGAGCTGCTGCCAGCCGACGTTGAAGAGCGGGTGGGCGCGGTGTTTCTCGCGAGTGGGCGTCTGCTCGGTGAACGACGGGGCGTAACGGACACCGGCGCTGTAAGTAATGCGGCGGCGTTCGCGCATCGAGAGCGGGGAGCGGCTCTTGAGATTGATGGTGCCGCCGATGGAGCCGGCCTCTTTGTCGGGCGTGTGGCCCTTGGTGAGCTCCATTTGGTCGAACATGGAACCGGTGAGGTTGTTCATGTTCGTGCTGCGGTTGAGGGCTCCTTGGCTGGTGAGCGGCGAGCCGTCGAGCGTGACGCTGTTGAGGCCGGGGCCGATGCCGCGGATGGTGAAACCGTCGATGAGGTTTTCGTCGGAAGGATTTCCCGCGACACCGGGGAGGCGGATGGCGACCTCGGCGGCGTTCATGTTCGGCAAGTTTCCGAACGAATCCATGGCGACGATGTTCTTCACGTTCTCGGCGTTGCGCTGCGCGGTGATGGCGGCGGCACCGCCCTCGCGCTCGCCGGTGACCTTGAAGGCGTCGAGTTTGTAGACGGCGCTGGTGAGATCGAAATTCCGCGTGGTGGCGGCGGTGTCGTTCACTGCGACGTTGGTGCGGACCGGGTCGAGGCCCACGTAGGTGACGACGACCTCGTGCGTGCCGGCCGGGAGCGCGGCGAGAACGTAGCGGCCGGTGTTGTCGGTGAACGCGGTGAGGTTGAGCGACGGGACCTCCACGCGGGCGCCCTCGAGGAGATTACCGGTGGCGACGTTGGAGATATTGCCGGAGAGAGTGGCGGCGTGCGCGGCTGCGGCGGAGAGGGAGAGAAGGAGGGAAAGAGAGAGGAGGAGACGGGGGCGCATGGGAGGGAGGGGGGACGCGGGTGGCGCGGAGACAAAGTTTAGATGGGGTCGTCGGGTTGCGCGGCAGCGGGTGCTTTTTGGCGCACGCCACCTCGGTAGTCGGGGAAATCGCGGTTGCCAGCCAGCGTGGGCGAGGGCAACGTCTGCGGCATGAGCACCGTGCAAGAAGTCCAAGAGGCGATCAAGGGCATGACCCCCGAGGGGCGCAATCGGGTGAAGGCTTTCCTGCTGCATCTTTCGCGCGTTGACGATCCGGTGCACAAGGCGGAGATGACGCGGCGTTTGCAGGCAATGGAGAGCGGGGGCGGCGTTCCGCAGGAAGAAGTCGAGCGGATGCACGAGGAGCTTTGCCGCAAGGGGCTATGAGCGTTGGCTACCGTTACACGGTGGACGAAGACGGATGCGAGTTGCTCCACCGGTTGCCGAAACGACAACGCGAGTGATTGTTGGAGGTGTTGCGGAATTTGGCCGCGCATCCGTTTACCCGAGGAGACTACCAGAGTGCAGACGCACGCGGCCTGCCTTTGGAGGTAGCGCTGTGCGCAGAAAGTTTTGTGGTCACTTGGCAGGTAGATCATGCGGTGAAGCAGGTGCGGGTTGTTGAGCTTGAGAAGATCTGATGCGGCGGTTGAGAACCGCCGCTCCGGTTTTTTAGAAGCGACCGCTGACACCGATGGTGATCGTCGTGCCGGGGTAGTTGAAGTGTTCGACGTTGTCGGGGGTGCCGCGGTAACGCTTTTGCGGGACGTTGGTGAGGTTATCGACGTCGAGCGTCACGTTGAGCGTGGGGCGGATTTGGTAGCTGAAGCCGACGTTGATGAGCTTGCGCTCGACGCGGTAGAGGTTGCGGGCGGGTGAAGTGGCGTTGAAGGCGGTGAGAAAGGTGTCGGCATAGTTCACGAGGAGGCGCGTGCTGAAGGCGCGGTAGCGCCACGACAGGCTGGCGTTGGCGGTGACCGGGACGAAGTTCGGGACCTGGCCCTTTTCACGCCGGCCGGTGCCGCCGAAGTTACCGTGCGTATCGAGCAGCGTGTAGTTGATACTGCCGCTGAGGCCCTTGAGCGCGCCGGGGAGAAACGTGAACTGCTGCTGGTAGCTGAACTCCCACCCCTGCACCACGGCGGTGCCGGCGTTGGCCGAGGAGAGGATGGTCCAGCCGGGGTATTCGCCATTGTAGCCGTTGTCGGTGCCCGTGCCGATGGTGCCGGACTCGATACCGGTCACGATGTAATCGCGGATTTCCTTGTGGAACCAGCCGGCGCTGAAATTGCCGACGGGCTCAAAATAATATTCGAGCGTCGCGTCCCAGTTCTTCGCGGTCTGCGGCAGGAGTGATGGATTGTTGATGGTGAGGGTGGGGCGGTTGCCGAAGCTGGCGTTGGCCTCGTTGGGGGTTTCGCCGGGCACGAGCTGGCCGAAGCCAGGACGGCCGAAACTGGTGGACCAGCTGAGGCGGGCTTTGAGATTTGGGGTGATGTCGTGCCACGCGTGGATGCTGGGAAACGGCTTGGTGTATTCGCCGTCGACGGTGCGGCGGTTGTTGGCGTAGTCGGTCTGCGCGGCAGCGCGGGCGGTGGCCTCGGTGGCGGTGGCGGGCGTGCCGCTGAGTCGGCGGGCGCGCACGAAACCGTCGGCTTCGTTTTCGGTTTTCTCCCAGCGGACGCCGCCCAGGAAACCGGTGCGGGCGAGCCAGCCGTCACGACCGAGTTTACCTTGGGCCATCGCGTAAGGTGCGGTGACGGTCTCGACGGCCTGGCGGTAGCTGGTGAAACCGGTGGTCTCGCGGAAATAGAAGTCCTCGCGCCAGATCGTCGGGTCGATGACCTCGCGGCCGCGGATGAACCACGACGCCTCCCACTGAGGGATGCCGCGGCGTGTCTCGCGCTGATCCATCGTGACGAGATTCGGATCGTGGGGGAGCGGGCCGGTGCCGGTGTAGCTCCAACGGCGCGACGCGCTGCGGGCACCCACGGTCTGCTCGCGCCAGTGCACGCCGACCTTGGCGAAGATGGGCGCGGAGATCGGCAGGTTGTAGCGCACATCGAGACGGCCTTCGTCGACCTCGTGGATTTGTTTGTCGTTTTGATTGGAGAGGCCGTTGGCGGTGGGGCGGTAGTTGGCGGGATTGGTGAAATCGAGCCCGCCGTTCGGCAGGAATTTCGGAAAGAGATCCGATTGCGTGCGGTCGATGATCCAGCCGGTGTTGCTGATACGGTTGGTCAGGACGGCGCCCTCGCCGTTGCCGATGTTGATGTGCGTCTGGGTGCGGCGGAGGTTGGCCTCGAGGAGGAGCGGGCCCTTTTGGTGCTCGAGGCCCACGTCGACGCGGCGGAGGCGGTTGAAGAAGTTATTCGGTCCGGTCATTTGGACATCGATGGTCGAGGCGGCGACGGGACGCACCGTGGTGATGCGGCTGGTGTAGCCCGGGGCGATGCCGGCGCCGGTGTTGGCGGCCGTGTTGAGCGCGGGATCGAAAACGACCTGGTTGGTGTTGGCAGTGACGTTGTATTGGCGGCGAAAGATTTCCGAGTGGTCGATGTAGGTCGCGAGGAACGAAAGTTTGGTCGACGGGGTGAGTCGGTAGTCGGCCTTGGCGGTGATATTTTTCTGCCGGCGGTGGTTGTAGAGATCGCTCGTGAGGTAGCTATAGAGGAAGGCGGGCGTGGCGGTGGTGTTCTGGAAATCGCGGGTCGTGAAAAACGAACCGATGGCGGTCTCGCTGTTGAAGATGGTGACCGAGACGCCGAGGTTGCGTTTACCGCCGAAGGCGTCGAAGACCTCCTGATAGCCGAGATTGGCGAGACCGTGGAGGCGGCGCTGCTCGCGGATCGGGATCTGCTGCGTAAAGGAGGGGGCGATGCGGGCGCTGAGAGTGTAAGTCACGCGGCGTTTCTCGCGCATGGAGAGGGGCGAGCGGCTCTTGAAATTGATGGTGCCGCCGAGGGAGTCGGCGCCCTTGTCGGGAGTGTGGCCCTTGATGAGTTCCACTTGGTCGAACATCGCGCCGGTGATGTTGTTGACGAAGATCGAGCGGCCGAGGCCGCCCTGGCCGGTCATGAGTCCGCCGTCCATGGTCACGGAGTTGAGGCCCGAGGCCATGCCGCGCACGGTGAAGCCGGAAAGATTTCCGCCGGCGTCGAGTTCGCCATAGATGCCGGGCAGGCGGATGGCGACTTCGCCGGCGTTCATGTTGGGGAGATTGCCGAAGGAGTCGGTGGCGGCGACGTTCTTGAGATTCTCGGCGTTGCGCGCGGCGGTGAGAGCCGAGGCGTCACCCTCGCGCTCGCCCTTCACTTTGAACTGTTCGAGTTTGTAGATGCCGGTGGTGAGATCGAAATTGCGCGTGGCGGTTTGGTCGGCGGTGACGGCGACCACGGCGCGTTGGCTATCGAGGCCGAGGTAGGTGACGACGAGTTCGTGGGTGCCGGCCGGAACGGAGCCGAGCACGTAGCGGCCGGTTTCATCGGCGAGAGCGGAGACGCCGAGGGCGGGAATTTCGACGCGGGCGCCCTGCAGTAGGTTGCCGGTGCCGAGGTTGGCGACGTTGCCGGAGATGGTGGCGGCGCTGGCGAAGGGGGCGGTGAGGGAGAGGAGGAGAGA
>CALRZR010000021.1:0-54058 GCA_943372705.1 Opitutus sp. GAS368
TGGAGAAAATCGAGCATGGTCAGCGGACGAGTCGGGGCGTGAGGAAGATCACGAGCTCGGTGCGCGCGCAGAGGTTCGCCTTGCTCCGGAACGCCGCACCGATGACGGGCAGTTTTCCGAGCAGCGGAATCCGGCGCTCGGTTTCAGCGGTCTCCTCCGAGATGAGTCCACCAATGATCGCGGTCTCTCCGTCGCGGAGTCGCACGATGGTCGAAGCCTGTTTCACTTCCGTGACGGGCGCGGTCTGCCGACCGTCCGGGCTCGTCACAATGGCCTGCAACCGCGTGATGGCCGGCAGCACGTCGAGCGTGATCATCCGGTCGCCGTCGATCTGGGGCGTGACCGCAAGGATGGTCCCGATGGTGATGGTCGAAACGGAAAAGGTTTCCTGCGTCTGATTGAACGCGGTCGCTGCGCCCGGCTGCTGCAACGTGGTCGTCTGTTGCAGGCGGAAAAAAGGGCGATCCTCGCCCACCTTAATGAAGGCCGTCTGATTGTTGAGCGCACGCAGCCGCGGCTGCGCGACGGTTTTCACCTCGCCTTGTTGCTTGAGCGCCTGGATGACGGCGGAGGCCCGACCAAATCCGAGGGTGGCAGCGAAGCTGTTGGCCCCGAGCAGCGTGCCGCCGACTCCCGCCACATCGAGCGGGGCGCGTGACTGCACTCGCACGCCGTCGAGGGTGGACGCAGCGAGATCCCAATCGACGCCGAGTTTTTGTTCATCGCGCAAAGTGACCTCGACAATGCGCGCCTCGATCTCGACTTGCTGCGTGATGCGTCGGTTCACCAACTCTATGAAGCTACGGATGGATTCGTGCCGTTTGACCGGCGCGGCGATCTGCGCGACCCCGCTGAAGCGGTTGAGCACCAGACTATCGCCCTCCTTCAGCATGGTCCGCAGCTCTGCCTCCAAGGTAGTCCAAAAGGTGTTCTGATTTTCCTGCGAGATGGACACCTGCGTCGCATCGGACGCGGTGTTCCCATTCGTTAGGTTCTGCTGCGACGCGCCAGCCTGAATCCCGTGGGAATTTCCCCCGCTGCCGCCGGTAGCGCCGCCGAGCGTGATCGACGCGCTGCCCGAACCGCTGCGGGTGAGCTGGGGATAGTCGATGGCGTAGAGCACAGTCTGGCGCTGGCGCACGACGATACCCGAAGCCGTGGCCTCGAAAAAAAGACCCGCCGGTTCGAGCAGGGCGGTGAGCGCAGCGCGCACCGTGCCACCGCCAAAGTCGACGGTGACCTCACCGGTGATCCCGGCTTCGGCCTGGATCATGGTCTGGCCGGTGCGGCCCAACGCACGCAGTGCGGCCGGCAGCGGGGTTTTCTCGAAACGGAGTGGGCCGACGGGTTGATCGAGGGGCGAAGGCTCGGCGGCACGGGCGAACGCGATGAGGACGGCAAAATAGAAAAGCGTTTTCATAGGGTGAATCGGTCAGGGTTTTTCGAGGACGAAGGGCGGTGCCGCGCGCGTGGTCTCGTCGCGCAGCAACGTGCGCGACTGGCCACGATATTTGAGCGAGGCCGCGGCGATGACGTTGAAGGTCTGATTGACCGGGGCGGCCGGGAGGAAGAAGGCATCGCCCGGCTGGCTCGCCTGAAGGGTGACTGGCCCGGCACCTGTCAGCTCCACGGTGCTGCCGCTCAAAATTGCCGGACCGCTGAGTAACGAAAAACTGACCGGCAGACCCGACGATGCGCTCGCACTCAGCGCAAACGGTGGCGCAGTGATTCCGTGGTCGCTTGGTGGAGTGAACGAAATGGTCTGAGCCGTTTTCCCGATAAAATTTGCCTGCACGAATTTCGCGCGGTCGACCGTGACCGCCGTGCTCGTGGCGGCGCCGGCGGCATCGCCCGACCACGCGGTGAAACGGCAGAGCGCATCCGGCGTGGCCGTAAGCGTAACCACCGTGCCGGCCGGATAGACGCCGCCCGGAGTGACGGTGCCGCCTCCGCTGGCGGCCGTGGTCAACGCGAAACCCGTCGTCGCGAAATTCGCGGTGAGATTCACGCCGCCGTTGACGACAAACGACAGGGGATTCGCCGCACTGGTCAGGTCGCCTGTCCAACCCGTGAAGGCGTGGGTTGAGTCAGCCGAGGCCGTTAGGTTCGCGGTCGAACCCGCGGAGTAGCTGCCCGCTCCGGTCACCGATCCTGATCCTGCTGGTGCGACGGCAACTGCCACGGCATACGTGCGTGGCGAGAAATTCGCGACCACGGCGTAGTCCCGGGCGCCGACCGTGAACGTGAGGGGATTGACCGCGCCCGTCAGATCGCCCGACCAACCGGAAAAAACATGCGCGGAATCCGGCGTGGCCGTCAACGTCACCGACAAACCTTCACGATACGTGCCGGCCCCGGTCACCGCTCCGGCGCCCACCGGTGCCACCGTCGCCGCGATGTTCCGATTGACACCCAGGACGGTCAGGTAGGCGTAGGCCGACCGAGTGGGACTCAACGAGCCCGGCCCATATTCAAAAACGAAACTGTAGTAGCCCGGAGCCAGCCCCGACACCGCGGTGGAGCCGTTGATCGGCGCAGGATAGACGAACACGCCGTTGTTGCCCGGCCGGTAGCCGTGGACCCATTTGAAATTCGTGCCACTCGACGTCCACGCCAGCGTCGCACTCTGATTCGAATAGATAACGGTGGGATTTACTGTCAGCGAACCGTAGAGACCGTCGGTGCTGTTCACGTTGATGGTCGCGGTGCGCGTGACCGGTCCACCCGGTCCCTCCGCGACCAACGTCCACGTCGATTGGCCCGGGAGCAGACCGCCGATGTTTATCGTGAAAGTGGGATTCGTTTCATACGGAGTGCCGGAGATGCCAAAGCCGCTGACCCGCACCGACGTCGCATTGGCGGTCGACCACGACAACATCGCGTTGCCACCCATATTCACGGTGCCGGGGGACACACTGAGGGCCGCGGTGAGACCGGCGCCGGGAGTGACGGTCACGGTCGCAGTGCGGGTAACCGGCCCGCCGTTGCCTTGTGCCGTCAGGGTGAACGTGTGGGTGCCGGCCGCGAGCCCGCTCACGATTTGCGTGCCGCTCAACGCCGCGCTGGCAAATCCGGGTCCGCTGACGAAGGCCGACGTGGCACTGGCCGTGCTCCACGTCAACGTCGTTGCCCCCGGTGCTGTCGTCGTCGTCGGATTAGCTACAATCGAGCCCGATACCGTGGCCGCTGCGCTCACCGTCAAGGTCGCGGTCTGTGTGATCGGCCCGCCCGGGCCTTGGGCGGTGAGGGTGAAGGTGTGCGTGCCGGCCGAAAGACCGGTGACCGTCGCGGAACCGCTTGCCGCTCCGTTGGCCACACCCGGACCGCTCACGACGACGGACGTCGCATTCGTCGTGCTCCATGTCACGGTCGCCGCCCCCGGCGCCGTGGTGGTGGTGGGACTGACTGCGATCGTGCCCGAGACCGAGACCGCCGCGCTGACCGTGTAGGTCGCGGTGCGGGTGATCGGCCCGCCCGGGCCTTGGGCGGTGAGGGTGAAGGTGTGCGTGCCGGCGGCCAGTCCGGTCACGGTCTGCGAGCCGGCGGTCGCCGTGCTACTGAGGCCTGGTCCGGAAACCGCCACGGAGGAGGCACTACTCGTGCTCCACGTCAGGGTGGTTGAACCAGGTGCGAGGCCGGTGGTGGGGCTGGCCGAGATCGCACCAGCCACCGTCGCCGCGGCCGATACCGCAAGCGTGGCGGTCTGCGTCGCGGGGCCGTTCGGTCCCTGGGCCGTGATTGTGTAGTCGTGGGTGCCGGCCGCGAGGCCGGTGATCGTTTGGCTGCCGCTCGCGGCGGTGCTGGTCAGCCCAGGGCCGTTGACCAAAACGGAGGTCGCATCGGTGCTCGACCATGTGAGGGTAGTCGAGCCCGGCGCGATGCTCGCGGTGGGTGAGGCGCTGATCGTCGCGCTCACGGAACCCACCGCGGCGACGGTGATCGCGGCAGTTCGCGTGACCGGGCCACCGTTCCCTTGCGCCGTGAGAGTGTAGGTATGCGTGCCGGCGGCGAGCCCAGTGAGGAGCTGACTGCCAGAGGCTGCCACAGTGGATAGCCCCGGTCCGGAAACCGTCACCAAACTTGCATCGCTCGTGGTCCACGTGACGGTGGCGGACGCCGGCTCGGTGCCGGTGGCAGGCGAGATCGAAATCGAACCGGCTACCGTCGGCGCAGGTGTGACCGTCACCGTTGCCGTCTGCGTCGCCGGTCCGTTCGGACCTTGAGCGATGATCGTGTAGTCGTAACTCCCGGACGGGAGATTCGAGACCGCTTGGCTACCGCTCGTAGCCGTGCTGTTCAGGCCACTCCCGCTCACGGTGACCGACGTCGCATTCGCACTCGACCACGTAATCGTCGCGGCCCCCGGCGCGGTGTCCGTCGTGGGTGACGCACTGATGGTGGCACTGACCACGACCGGAGCATGGACCGTGACGCTGGCCGTATCCGTGGCGGGACCGCCATTACCTTGGGCGGCAATCGTGAACGTGTGTGCTCCAGCCGCGAGTCCGCTCACGATTTGGCTGCCGCTCGCCGCGGTGCTGCTGAGCCCGTTGCCGGTGACCGCCACGGCGGTGGCGTGCGCACTCGACCACGTGACAGTCGTGGAGCCGGGAGCCGTCAGGACGGACGGGCTCGCACTGACCGCGGCAGTCACCACCGGCGGAGGAGCCGCCGCCACCGCGACCGTCTGCGTGATGAGCGCCGAGGTGACCCCGGCGGTGTCGGTCGCCTGCGCGGTGAATGTAACGCTGACCGGCCCGGTGTCCGAAGTTGAGTCGCTCGCTTCGCTGTCGGTGCCGTCGCCTCCGCCGGCGGAGGCCAGGAGCACGCCATTCTTCCACACGCGGACGAGGGCCAAGTTGTCGTCGGCATCGTGACCGTGAGCCGAGATGGTATAGCTTTGGCCGCTCGCCGCCGAACCCGGCGACGACGTCCATACAATCGAGGGCGCCGTGTTGATCGGTGCCTCCACCCAGTTCACCGTGCAGTAAGCCGTCGCTCCGCCTTGGACATTTTCTCCATCGACGGTGACGTAGGCGCTCACGCTGACACTCGTCCCCAGATTTGTCCCGCCACTATACCAATTGCCGTCGCCGCCCTTCGTCACGGTCAAGGTATTGAGCGCACTTACATTCATGGGGTCGGAGCCATTCGGAACATCCTGATTCTCGTTCGAGCCGCCGATCACGGCTTCTGCATACCCCGAGTAGTTTCGTCCCCCACCTTGCTGCGAGCCGCCGTAGGCGCTGGCACTCACGGTGACGGTGATCGACGACGCGTTGTAGCTGTTGAAATTGACGGTCCCGGCGCCGGAGGCGAAAGGCGTGCTCTGATTGTCGGTGAAAATCGTCGCGGTGCCGGCGAACGCCGACAGGGCCGAGAGGAGCGGAAGGAATTTGAATAGATGCTTCATTGGATGGTGACGGTGGCGTTTTCCCGGAGGTGGAAGCGCAACGCCTCCACGCCCGGCCACGCCGTGCCGCGGTTGATGGTGATGAGCCGGCCGCCGAGGATCTCCGGCGTGCTCGTGGCTCCTGAATTCGCCGCCGCGGTGAACGCGTTTGGCGTGTTGTTGAACGACACGAACGCTTGTTCGGTCGGGTGGTTGTTGTTCACCGTCACCCGGTATTTCGGGAGAACGATGCGGCGCACGCTGAACCGATGCACCTGGGTCAGTCCGCCGGAGCCCTGGTGCCACGCCGCGATTTGTGTCGCGGTGAGCCGGCTCTGCCAGAGCGCCGGGAGCGTCGCGGTGGGACTTGCCCAATCGTGATTCCAAATCGCATCGAACCACGCGGCGGTGTTTTCGTAAGCCGGCAAGGCGAGCTGTTCGCTGCGCGCCACGAGGCTTACCAGCAGAAATCGCTGGCGCCCGGATTCGTCCGCCCCGGCAAAAAGCAGACGCGGATTCCCCAGCGGATTGAACGCGATAAGGGCCAGTGCCGGCTGCGCGCCCGGTGCGGCTCCCACTTGGGGACTGAGCCCGCGCAGTCGCGCGACTTTCGCAAACCACGCCGCGTTGTCGGTGGTCGTGTAGAGAGCCGTGGTCGACGCCGAGAAGACGGTCGGCGAATCGGTGGCCGCAATCGTGCCGGGCAATGCGGCCACATTCAGATTGGTGAGATCGGTGTTCTCGAACGAAGCGGCGATCGTATTGGCCAATTCATCGAGCGAACGGGCCTCGGCCTCGCGGCGGCTCCGCTCGACGATGTCGCGGACCGACGGCGCAAGTGCAGCGGCGAGCGCGCCCAGCACAAACAGCACGAGGACGAGTTCGAGCAACGTGAAGCCGCCGGAGCCGCATTGCCCGTTCAGGCATGATCGCCGGCCGCAGAGAAGTGGGATGCGCGGGCTCATGTTCAACGCGCGTTCACTCCCCCGAGTAGCGAGAACAGCGGCAGGAAGAACGACAGGGCGATCAGGCCGACGATGCCGGTGAGCGTTGCGAGGAGCGCGGGCTCCAGCAGCGCCAGGGCGGTTGCGAGCTGTTCGCGGGCGCGGCTCGCCGCGTAGTCTTCGATGTGTCGCAACGCCGCTCCGAGCTGTCCGGTGGTTTCCCCGGACTTGAGGGCGGGCACGATGAATCCCGGGAATGCGTGCTTCTTCGGCAACGCGGCGTAAAGCGGCTGGCCCACGGCGACGCGTTCTCGCGCGGCGAGCAGCTGGCGCGCCATCACGGCGTTGCCGGTCAGCTCCGCCCCGGTGCGGAGTGCTTCGAGGAGCGGAATGCCCGCCTCGTGGAGCAACCGACAATGGGCAGCGAATCGCGCGGTGGCGAGGTGCCGGATGACATCGCCCAACAGGGGTAAACGAAGCAGCACGGCGTCCCGCGTGTAACGAACCCGTGGCGAACGCGCCACGGCTCCCGCGACACCGACGGCGCCGACCGACAGCGCCACGACCACGGGCCACCCGTGTCGGACGAGATCGCTCGCGGCGATGAGCGCCACCGTGACGGCCGGCAAGGTGAGATGCAGCGACGAAAAGATCGCCGCGAACTGCGGCACCACGCCACCGAGCAGAAATCCGACCAGTGCCGTGGTGGCGATGAGGACGACCACCGGATAGATGAGCGCCCGTCGGGCGGTGCGGCGCAGTTCGGCATTGTTGCCCACATGCGCCGCCAGCGCACGAATCGCCGCCGGCAGTTGCGCGGATGCTTCCCCGGCGGACACGACGGCGGCGAGGTGCGGCGGAAATTGCCGCTCGAAAAAACGGCAGGCGACGTGGATCGGCGTGCCCTGGGCGACCTCCCGGTGGATTTTTTCCAGCATGAGCCGCATGGCTCCGGGTGGTGCGTCGGCGGCAAGTTGGCCAAGGGCGGCGTCGGCATTCACGCCGGCACGGAGTTGCAGTTCCAACTGGTGCAGGAGTCCGATGAACTCCGGCGCCGAGAGGACCAAGCGCGCCAGCTTCCGGTCCGCCGGGATCTCCCTGATCCGCACGGGCCAGAGCGATTGGGCGCGGAGCTGACCCCGTAGGGCTGCCTCGCTGGGCGCGTCCTCCCGGAGAATCCGGCGGACGCCCGCACGGTCGATGACGTTGATGGCGAAGGCGGGCATGTCAGAGCGGGAGCCGCACCCGGGTCGACTTTTCGGCGACGGGCAGCCGCAACAGTCGCCCGCTGTGACGCAGCAGGACGGCGTCCGGCTCGATGCGCTCGACCGCGAGGGACTCGATGATTTCGCCGACCTGCACGAGGCGGTCATTGATGACCGCACAGGCCATCGGTCCGGCGACAATGCCGCCGACGTGCAACGTCACTTCGCGCATGGCCTCGGGCGGCACGGTGCGCACCGTAAACGGGTTCACGGGCTCGCCGGGTTTTTCGGACACGACAAAGGCCACGAGGTCGATGACGTTATCGGCGTTCGGCGTCAGCGTTGGTTCCGGTGGCAGCGTTGGAGATACCGGGGCCGGACGCGGCAGCGGCGCGGGATCGGGCGGGAGCGGGACGACGGTCGGCGTCGGTGGCGCGCTGCTGCTCGCGGTGGTGATTTTCGCCGTGAGCGCGTCGTTCTGGCTGATCAGCGCCTCGATGTATTGCGCCTGCTGGCGAAGTTTCTGTTCGAGCCCAACGGTAGCGGGTCCTGGCACCACCACTGGCACGGTGGGTGCCGGAGGGAGGGTGACCACGGGCTTGGTCGGTGCGGGCAGCACGCTGGGGGCCGACGTGGACTGGCAGCCTGCCAGTCCAATAACGATTGATACGAGGAGGTATTTCATGGGCGGGAGGGAGCGGTCGTGTGCGGCAGCGCGGGGCTGCGCCGGGCCTGGCTCCGGTCGAGGGTTTGGGTGAGATAAAGGTAGAAGGGCTTGCCCGCCGGGACGCGGAGGTAGAAGCCGTCACGGGCAATAGACTCGCGAATGGACTGGGCCTGCTCGCGTAGCACCGCGCCGGTGCCCGCGAGGACGGCATTGCGCGCGGTCGTGGTCGGAATCGACGACTCGCCGAGCAACCCGGCCGTCGGCCTCGTGTCCTGCAACGCGGCTGTGGCGGTCGCGAGGAACGTGGCGGCGAAGAGTTTCAGTTCACGGTCGTTGTCGGTCCTGACGACCTGGCCACGCAGTCCGGCGGAGCCGTCGCGCTCGCCCCATTGTTGCGTGTCGGCATTCCACTCGCGATCCAGCGCGAGGCCCTGCACCGACAACTCGGTGCCGTTATCGCGGTCTGGCGTGCGCCAGACAATTTTCCATTCGCCCTGAACCGCCAACCGTTCGCGAGCCCGGTCGAGCGAGGCGCGGCCGTGAACTTCAGCTCCGGCCGGGATGACGAGCTGGCCATCGTGCCATACGTCTTCGGTGACCAGACCGATGACCGGAGTCTCCAGCCGGTTGGATTCGAGCGCGACGACGGTTTCGCAGGGAATGAGACGGCCGTAGGGAGCGGACGGGGCCGCAGGTATCGGCGGGATTTCGTGCGGAGCCGAGACGATCAACAGCGGCAGTTCACGCGGCGCAGTGGTCTTGACGACTGGCGCAGTCGCGCCCGCAGCCGGGAACATCGCCGGAGTCACCGGCGGCGCAGGCGGCCTCACGAACCGCACGCCTTCCCGGGTGAGTGTCTTCGGCAAGGCCGGCGAGGGCGCAGGTTTGACCGTCGGCAAGGCCGGCGCGGGTTTTTGCTGGTTCTGCCACCGCACGGCGAGCACGCCCAGCAGAAGCACGGCGCCGACGAGCATGACCTGGCCGGTGCCCGAAGTGAGAAAATTGCGGTCGAATGTCATGGGCGGGGCACGATGACCGAAAATTTTTCCCGAACGGAAAGATTGGCGCGGCCGGCCGGACCGCCCGCGATGACGAGATAGGCGAAGGAAATGCCGCGGGCCGGAATCGCGCCCGAGGCCTCGGCCAATGCGGCCGGGAAAAACTCCCGGTCGAGCCGGATGGCGAGACCCTGCGGATCATAGGGCACGGCCACAGGCATGGAGTTTTCCAACTTCACGCGGAAAACGAGCGCGTCCTCGGCTTCGAACCGCGTGACCGATTCGACCCTCACGGTGAAGTTGCGATAGGCCGTGACGAGCCCCGGCTCCGCGCGATCGGAATAGATGTCCATTCCCTGGCCGGTGGCGACGGAGCGGTCGTGTTGCCGGGCACGGTCGATCAACGCGCGCAGAATCTCCAGCGGCAGTTTCCGCGCGCCGCCGCCGGTGAGCGGTTCATCGATGAAGACCACGGCACGGTCGGCCTCGATCGCGGTGGTGAGGGTCAGCGCATAGACCCGCCCGCGAAAGAGGATGTTGAGCGCGCCCGTGGCGTTATCCTTCAGTGCCCGCAGCGAAAAATACTCCGTGCCGGCTTCATGGGAAAGTAGCACGGCGGGATTATCCTCAATCCGGGTGGAGGCATTCGCTCCGACGATGGCCTTCACTGCGGCCGGAAATACGCAGGTGGTCGGCTCCTCGCGGGACAGGCGCACGGTGTAAACCGAACGCTCGTCGAGCGGGTAGCTCTTCGTGGGCGCGGCGGCAGCGTGGGCGGCCGCGACGACATGAATCAGAATCAGGACGAAACGTCGTAGGTCCATACGGCAAGGGGGTAGCGGCCGTTGGCCGCTAGGTTGGGGTTGCGCGCGAACTGGAATCGCACGGTGAAGGCAGCGGCTTCGCCAAAAACTTGTCCGCTGACGAGGCCGGTGCGGACCAACTGGCCCTCGGCCTGCACGATCACGACGTTCTCGCGGGTTTCGAGCACGGTGAGCTTCAGCACCTCCGGCTTTTGATGAAGCGCCTTGGCGGTGAATTCCTCCGCACTCGCGACCAAGGCGGTCCGGGCTTTGCGCGCGGCGTCAGGGAGGAACAGTTTGTCGAGCAGTTCGGGGAAATCGAAACCGGCCGGGTTGCGTTGGAACAACGCGAGACACGCCAGCAGTGCGTGTTGCTCGTGCAGCTTGGACGCTTCCTCGAAACCAAGCAGCGGGCTCACGTGAAACGTGCCGCTGGGATCGAGCACGATCACCCGCTCGCGTTCGCGGTAGGCGCGGATGACGAGGAAGGGTTGCAACGCGCAGAGCGTCACGGCGATCAACGCGACGATGCACCAGAGGCGCGCCGCCATCGCGTGATCGGCGAAGAGTTCGAGGGGGCGCCATGGACGGCGAGGCCGGCTGGCCGGGTCGGGTCGCACATGGGGCGCGGGCGTTTCACGAAGGGTTGTCATGGCGTAAGGCGGGTCAGATGGAGGTTTGCGGCGCGGGCAATTGAGCCATGCCGAGGGTGGCGGCGGCGCGGGCGTCGCCGCTGGGATCGGCGGCAGCTGGTGCAGTCGTCGATGGTGGGGGTGGTGCGACCGGTGGTGGTGGCGGAGGCATTCCCGATCCGCCACCGCCGGCGTTGCCGCCGCCCGTCTTGGCCGCCGCTTGGGCCGCAACGGCGGGGGCGGCTGCGCCTCCCGTCTTGATGGTCTTCATCACTGCGGCGATTTGCTGGAGCGCGAAGAGCTGTTGCAGCGCGGTGCCGCCACCACCCGAGATGGGCGACCCGGAGCAGAGGAGTCCCTGCATCAGAAAAGGCGTCGCGACCGTGCCGATGATGATCCAGAGCGCCGCGAGGAGTCCGCCGAGGAGGCTTGCGAACGAGGCGGCATCAATCTGCCCCGGCGTCAGGTCGTAGGCCGTGGCCAGATTGTCCGCATAAGCCGTGAGCAAGTGGTAAGCGACCAGCTCGGTGACCGCGAAGCCGACGGGCCACGCGAGGACCGCGAGCGTTTGCTGCACGTAGCGCGTCGCGAGCTGCGCCTGCGAGGGGATCATGTAGAGCGCGAGCGCGATCGGCAGAAACAGGTAGCAGAGAAGTTTCAGCACGAACTGCAGAGCGAGAAACGGCAGTTGGAGCAGACTCCCGATGAGCACCATGAGCTTGGCCGCTCCGTAGAGAAACGCCTGGTAAACCGTCTCGCCGATCCGCCGTAGGCTGAACTCGGTGCTGCTGCCGCTGACCGTCTCGCGCAAGCGGGCCGAGGTCCGCATCGGGTGCTCCGTGTAGCCTTCCTGCACGGTGTTGGCGACCGTCAGAAAAACCCGCTCGGTGAAGCCGAACCAATACGGTAGTGTGGCGACCAAGCCGACAATCACGGTCGCGCGGACGAAAGGCCTCGTGAGTCCCTCCATATCGGCGCGGGCCTGCTGGATTTGGAGAACGAGTCCGACCACGCAGACGAAGAACACGATCACGCGAAGCGCATCGGTCAGGGAGATGATGCTCTCCCGTAGGCCTGGAGCGAAGTTTTCCATTAGTTACGGCCCTCCTGCGGACGCTGGCGCAATTCTTCCTGTCGGAGTTTCTCCATGAGGCGTTTCGTCGTCGCCGGGTCGGAGGTATAATCGGTCCGGGTGTCGGGCTTGATCCCGGCCTGCCACCCATCCATCGGCTTCGACACCGACGACGTCGGGAAGGGTAGATCGGAGACCGGCGGCACGGTGACCGCCGTCCGAATGGCGTGGCGGAGCGTTAACCATCCGCACAGCGCGAGACCGATGACGAACGCGACGATGATGAGGTGCATTCGCTTCATGGCCGCGTGTAGCTCGTCGGCGTCACCTTCACGGATTGCTGCCACGCCCCGACGATGGCCAAGGTCTGGCGCTCCTCGGCGATCTGTTTTTCCAAAAAATCCTGCCGCTCCTTCGCCGCCTGATTCTCGTTGAGAATCTGCTGCGTCTGAAGTTTGTCCGCTTCGTCGCGCCGCTGCGCGTCGAGATGGGCGAGCTGACCCGCGAGGACGGCGAGTTTGGCGTTGTGCTTGTCCACCTCGGCTTGCGTGGCGGCACCGCGGAGTTGTTCGACCGTCGTGGCGATCTCGCCCTGCAAGGCAACCGAGCGCGTTCCGGTCTCGGCATGAACGGTGGCCAGATTGTCCGCCTGGCTTTCGACGGCGGCGTAACGCCGGTAGAGCGGTTCCTGCCGATTAAAATCCCGGCCCAGCACCGTGCGATCGTCGAGTTTTCGGTAGATGCCGTCGGAGGTCCGCCGCAGTGAGTCGATGGCGTTCGCAAGCCGGCGCGTGGCCGCGAGTGTGTCGCCATACGTTCGTGCAAGGTCGGTGGCGCCGAGGTCGCGCAGCGCCATGCCGGCTCCGGCCGCCGTGGGGTTGCCCATCACATCGCGAATGCGCTGTTGCACGGCGAGCTGGGACTCGAGTTCGCGGAGCTGGCGATTGAGCTGCTCCAGTTGCGCGGCCCATTGCCGTAGGATCTCGATGTGATTGGCGACCTGTCCCGCCTGCACGGCGGAGTTGACGGCCGTATTGACCGGGTCGTTGACGATCCATTGCGCGCTGGCGGGCGCGACCAAGAGAACAAAGAGGAAAACGTGTTTCATGGGGTGACGGGGTTAGGTTCGGCCGGCGCGGGCCGGCGTTGTTGGTTTTGAATGAGCCAATACTGCTCCTTCACGGCCTGGCCGTAGCCGCGCTCGTAACCACGCGCCTCGGCCGCCGCTTCGCGGTCGGAAAGGCGAGCGGGGGTCGCGCAGCCGGCGAGCGCGAGGCAGAGCAGGACAATCAGGTGGCGCGGGTGCATGTCTCCTCCTGGAAATGGCGCAGCGTGCCGCATTGCGGCGGTTGCGCGGTGGGGGTGAAAAAACAGAGGGACGAGTGACGCTGATCGGCCGACAGTTGCTCGGGCAGCGGGTAGCGCTGGATGGCATCGACGGCGGTCTCGGGCAGCGGCAAGTCGCCGGCGAGATCGGTGAGATCGCCGCGGTCGTTCTGGCGCATGAGAAAGAATTGCTTCGCGTTGCCGATGACCGCGGCGCGGATCCGTGAGCCCTTGAAGCGTGCGTATTGCTGGATCACGGACACCGCCCAGCAATTGTGCTTGCGGAGCTGCGCGTAACTCTCGGCGACGATTTGTTCGCCGCCGGGCGTGTCGAGAAACCGGGCCAGCTCCTCAAACAAAATCCGTTTCCGCTGCACGCGCGGCAGCGCGAGAATGTGCTGACGGCCGAGTCCGCTGATGAGCAGTCCGGCGGCGGTCTTCAGTTCAACGGCTTGCTCGGGAATGAAACCCAGCTCGAAGTGCGCGATTTTCCGCTGGAGCGAGACATTGGTCACGCCGTCGAACAGTCGGCCGTATTGGCCGTCGGCCGTCCACGCCCGCAGCAGCGTGGCGAGCCGGTCGATCTCATCGCGGTTGTGCTCGGGCAGCCGCGCGTAGGCGAGCAGCTCGACCAAGGCACCGTGCGTCGGAAATTCCTCCGGGGCGTAGAACGCGCACGCCGTCTGCGCGACGAGCCGCTCGGTCGCGGGGTCCTGGGCGAAACGCGTGATCGTCTCTTCCGTCAGGCCGGCGACAAAAGCGAGCGCTTCGTCCTCGCGGCTCGCCCGACGATCACGCAAGTCCACGAACGCCTCCAGCGGCGTAGCTCCGCCCAGCTTGATGCGCCAGTCGTGGACGGCGCACGCGAGCCGGCGCACGCCCTCCGCCTCGGCCGCGTGACGCCGCGACCAATCGGTAAACGTGTCCCGGTAGAGCTGGTGCAGGTATTGCGTGAGCTGCGCCTGCCGCAACGCGAGTTCCTGCGCGTTATCGGGCTGACCTACCATCCGCGCGAGGAGTGCGACGGCGGTGGCGAGGTGCAGTTGGGTGAGCGGCAGCCGCTGGGTGTCGAGGTAGTTGAGGGTGAGCGCCGCGTCCGGGTGGATCACGATGGGCGTTTCGCCCATCGCTTCGGTGAAGCGCTTGTAGGAAAAGCCCTCCTCGATCAGCAGGGAGTGGCCAAAAAAATCCGCCGTCTGAAACAGCAAATCCTCGATGAAGGCGGACTTGCCGGCCCCGGTCATGCCGATCAGCACCGCGTGCTGCGGCGACCCGCCCACGGCTGCGCTCACGCCGACCAAGTTGCCATGGCTCCCGTCGTAGAGCGCTTCGGCCTGATCCAAGGCTCCGACGAACGTCGCAGAGAAGGGCAGTAGGTCGGCGAGATAAGTGTCCTCGGCATACAGCTCGCGGTGGTGGTAGGACGAATGCGTCCAGCCGGGCCAGGAGGAGAAGAAGAGTTTCTTGGCCGTGGTCGGCAACGCGCACTCGAAAGACTGCGCGCCGTCCATCGCGTTGACGGCCGCCTGCACCGCCGCGACTTTCTCGCGCAACGCCTCGGGCGTCGCCGCCCACACGCGCAGCAAATAGGTCACGTGGAACGGCCGGGCGAATCCACCTGCGAGCGCCTCCACCTTGCGCTCCTTCTTGCGGAGCGCGACGAGCAGCGATGCGCGGGGTTTTTCGGCGTATTCACCGCGCAGCCGCTCGGTGGCCTGCTCCTCTCGGCGGATCTCCTGCCGACCCGCGACCGGGGTCACGTTGACCGTGATCGTGTAGTCCAGAAACGGCAGCCCGGTCAGGTGCGTCACGATGCCCGGCCGCGTCCGCTGCGGCCAGCGACTGAGGGCCAGCACGGCATGGTAATGACCATCGAGGAAGAATCCGCCGCCGCGTTGACCGACACCCTCGCTGTGCCAGCAATTTTCCTGCATCGTCAGCTCCGGGTCGAACAGCTCAGCCGGGGCGTCCGCAGTGCGTCGCGCGTGGCTGGGGTTGAGAAACCGCCGCAGGCAGGTGCAATGCTCGGCGTCATCCATCGGATGCACAGGCGTCTCCGGCCCGAACACCGTTCGCAGCGTGCTCGCGAATTCCTCGAACTGGCCGGCGAGTTCCTGCAACACGGCGGCGTAGTGTTCGCGGAGTCCCTCCTTGCCGCAGACGTTACCGGCAGAAGCCTCAATTTCGATGGAGAGGAAGACGGCGAGATGCTCGCGCCGGAGGGTGCCGTTCAGGGTTCGCGGCCAGTAGCGGGTAAACCGCTCGTTGCGGACGGCGCGAATGGTGGGGTCGGTGACCTCCTGCGTCCGCGCATGGTAGGCGAGCAACGCCTGCCGGTAGTTGGAGTCGGGCCACCACTGAATTTGCAACCGTCTGCCGGGGGAGGTCAGAGCGAGCAGCGCCCGAACCCGGTCTTGGAACGCATTGAGTTGCTCGAAACTCGCGCCCCGCAAATCCGGCGGTTCCAGCCGGAAGCCTTTCGCGACCAAGCCACCGCGTTCCGGCGATCCGAAGACCATCATTCCCTCGACCATCCGGCCGTCCGGAGCCACCGCGTGGGCCTTCGTATGGGTTATGGGTTCACCGTCCCGCGTAAAATTGGCGCCGCCGAGGAGATCGTCCAGCTTGTCCCGGTCATAGCCGGCGGGTTTGCCGTGTCGAAATCCCAAAACCCATACTAGCGACCCGATTATCGGTATTGCCGCGACCGCCCCGGCCAATGGATAGGCGATTCCGATGAACCCGAGTCCGGCGAACAGCACGACCCCGGCAACCAATCCGCTGACCACGGGAAGATAGAGATTGCCGTCGAGTCCGAAGACCCGGCCGGCGGAGTCGTCCGCCGCATTGGTGTCCGTGAAGCGCAGTTCGTTCATGGCGTTCATCAGGATTAGAACCGAGGGGTCAGGATCGCGTCCTGCATCCCGAAGATCGTAAACAGCGCCGCCATAATGGCGGCGGCAGCGGCGATAATGATCCCCGCCAAAATGCCGCCCTTGCCTTCGCTGTCTCCTTTGGAAATCGCGTTGGCCCCGCCCCAGATTTTGATGATCCCCCAGAAAAACCCGATCATGAACACGAGCACGAGGGCGGAACCAAACCCATCCTTCACCGCCTGAAGTTGGGCGAAGACGGGGTGGCCCAAGAGGCGCAACGGGAGAGGAAGGCGGAGGTCGGTCAGGAGAGACAAAGGCATCATGGATCTAAAACCCATACGTTATTTGCCGCTTGTCAAATATTATCGTATGGGATTTAGATTAGGCATGAGCGAATCACGGCCGATCAAGGTCAGCTTCTCCTTTTATCCCACGGACATGGGCGTGCTCGCCGACCGCGTGGCCGGGCTCAAAAAAGCCGGCGTGATGGTGCGCAGCGCCACGGTGCTGCGGGCTTTGATCCACCTCACGCCCCCCGGCGAAATGATCGCCCACGCCGTTCGGCTGGCCGGAGAAAACGCGCTCGGTTCGACCGTCCCGAATGACGACAACGTCAGCGGGCATCCGACGGTCGATTTGCCCAAGGACGACGTAAAAAAACTCGACGCCGTCGTGCTGCACCTCGCCAAGGCAAAAATCATCGCCACCCGCGCCTACGTGGTGCGGGCCATCCTGCGGGCGTCGTCGGACGGCAAGACGCTCGCGCCGGCCGTGGAGAAGTTCCTCACGGATTTCCCGAACAAGCCGCGTGGGCTGTCGAAGCTCCGCTTGGAGCAAAAGGCCAAAGCCCATGGCTGACGCTGCGCGGATCGCCCACCTGCGGGGCCTCGAAACCTACCTCCGCACTCATTTGCGCGGACAGGATCATGTGCTGGCCCGTGCCGCCGCCGTCTTCACGCGCGGCGAATTGGGGTTGGCGAGAACCGATGGGCCGAGAGGTGCGTTCCTGGCGGTCGGGCCAACCGGCACGGGCAAGACCGAACTCGTGCTCTTGGCGGCCCGCTACCTTTTCGGCGCAGATCAGGTGCGACGATTCGATCTGTCGGAGTTTCAGCGGGCCGATGCAGTGGAGCGGCTGCTCGGGGGCGACTCTTCGGACTCGGGTGCGATCGGGCGCGCGACCAGCAGTGATTCCCCGCGCGTGTGGCTTTTTGACGAGTTGGAGAAGGCCCACCCCAAAGTCTTGGACCTGTTTATCCAGATGCTTGAGCCGGGGCACGTCACTCTCGCGAACGGGGAGACAGTGTCGCTGCGGTCCGACTACGTTGCTTTCACCTCCAACCTCGGCGGGACCGAGTCGATGCGGATGGCCAGCTCGAGCCCGGCGAGCGTCGAGCAAGCCGTGCTGCGTCGGGTGGCGGAATCCCTGCGGCCGGAGCTACTGGCGCGCATCCCGGACAAGCTCGTGTTCGCGCGACTTGCTCCCGCCGTGCAGCGCGAAATAGCCGGGCTGCATCTGGCCAACGAAGTCGCACGGCTAAAATCGGTCGGTTTTGATCTTCAGGTCTCAAGCGAGGCACTGGAGTTCCTGATTCGCGAGGGATTTCATCCGCAACTCGGTGCCCGTCCGCTCCGACAGACGATTGAGCGACAATTACAGGATGCCGTGGTGCGGGGGTTGTTTGCCTCTGGATCGCATGGTGGCCGCATCATTCTTGATGCCAACTGCAATTCGCTTCGAGTGATTCAATGAACACAGCGCCAACCCGCAACGCTCGGAGCCCAGGATATGCGCGCGTTCCGCTTAACTTGATACAGCAATGGGGATAATCATACGGCGTGCCCGCAAAGAACTTCGGTTGGAATCTGAACTTGAGTCCTCCGCTTGGAGATGGTTGCGCGGATTCGCAGACATCTCTGTCGATCAGTTCCAAACACCGTGGGGAATCGCTGATCTTTTCGCGGTTAAGTGCGATTTCGATCGGGTGCTGATGCGGCGCGATATGGGGCAAAATGTAGCCTCAACAAACGATCAAGATGTCATGGTTCTACTCGCAATTCCCGAACTCACGAGCGAGGAACGAACCGACGAGCGGCGATTGGCGAAAAAATTCTCATACCTCCTAGGCGAAACAAAGGTTCGATCAATCATCGCGGCGCTCAGGCGCAGAAAGCTCATCAAGGTGGATGCCGACGGCGCAATTTGCCGCAACACACCATGGCTTCCATTTCACAAGCAGATGTGGGCGATTGAACTGAAGCTACAGCGCGTCGACGAAGCTCTGGCGCAGGCTAGGCGGCACCTCAAGATTACGCCCTATTCCTATGTAGGACTGCCGCCACAGATTGCAGAGCGGACAGCAATCTCGGCTAAAGCTGAGGACTTTAGGGAGTCTGGCGTAGGACTACTCTCTATCTCAGCGACCGAGTGTTCGGCTTTGATTGAGCCAGCGGGGAAAAACACATGCGTGGATCCGGTCTATGCAGTTGCGGCAGCTGAGCGGTGTTGGGGCACCTACCTAAAGACAATTAAGCATTAACTGCTCAGCGACACGTTCCGGGCGTCGAGCAGGACCAGATTCGTCCGGTAAATCAGGGAGCGATTTCCCCGTGACGAAAGCGGCAGTTAAATCTTGGAAGAGAGCCACTCCACGTCCAGCCGGCGGTATCCCTGAAATTTTGTCGATCCACTCTCGATAGACGCGCGCAACTTGTCGCTTTGCGGTTTCGCTCGATAGGAGCGCAGACAAATGCTTCAAAAGCTCCTGAAGCTCTCGCGCCTCCGGTGATCCTGCTGGAACAATCTTAAGCGAATCCTTCAGCCATTGCTCAAGTTCGGGAGTGGCACAAACCCAGCGGCGTAGTGCACCGATCGCGACACGCGCTTTGGGCTTATTCGCCATTCCGCCAGCGAGGTAATAGCGGTAGGTTGAACCAAGTCCGATTCCGAAGTGGGTGCAGAGCCCCCTCGCCCACAACACAATCCCCAGCCCCCAGAAAGGACCAGCGATCACCGTGACAAGATTGCAGACGGATTTCAGCTCTTTGAAGAAATCAATCACTCCCGGAAATCTCTCTTTGTCGAAGTTTCCCGTCCCCGCTTGATCTTCGAGAGTATAGTCTGTCACCCAAATTGCATCTGCCCCAGGGGAAGCGAGGAGCGATTTGATGAAGGCAATCTTCGGATTTCGGTTAGTTTTTTTGTTAAGTTGACGTTGGTTCGTGAAAATTACCGGCAGCACCAACTTCAATGACCCGGCCTTTGAATTCCGCCAATCCACCGCGATGGCATAGAGCTGCTTGTTTATCTTGTTTGTCTCGGTTCCGTCTTCCTGCGGCAACTGAGGAATAGTGATAGCATATGGCGCGAGAGCATACGCCTCATCTAGGTAGCCGAGAACCTGTTTTTCCAGTGATGCACGTTTCGGTGATTTTAGAAACACGGGGTCGGTCAGCGAAGAAAGGTCGCCGTATTTTTTGAGATACGCGATGTAGTCCGGGCTCTGCTGGGATTGGCCGATACCGTCAAAAGCCAGGTCGATCCAGACGCGATGCCTGTCTCGAATCTTTGAAACCCATTTGTCCCGATCCAATGTGATGCGGCACAATGGAGCGTCGCTGTAAAAACTGTCCAAGTGGTCGAGATCCGCATTGGCCCGTAGGAACGGAATGAATGGCTGGGTGGTTCTCATGGGGCTTCGATCTTGCGCTTGAGAAAGTTGCAGACGTGTTCGGGCTCAGGAAAAATAAACATCTCCGCCACACCGATTCGTTCGAGTTGATGTGCGATTGCAGCCTTGTGCTGACGCAGAATCGGGATTCCCACGAGCGAAGGCGCCTGACTTTTATCGAGGCAGAACCGCGAACCGTGCAGTGTGAACATACCCTGCTGGAGAATAATTCGGTCTGAGTTCCAGGTTGGCTGAACTGCGATGGTCTTGAGGCCTCGCGATGACTCCCGACCATTCAGCCGTAAATACGGTTCAAGGACCGAGGCATGCTCGTCGGGGTCGATCACGTTTACCGGGTGCTTGGGGATGCTCAGTCTATTCAGCTCCCGAGGCTTCATCGCATAAACAATCCCGTCGTTCTCTGTATCGGTAGTAGCGAAGTAGAGTGCCACCGTAGGGCTTTGGGTCCAATCGAGAAGACGAGTAGGAAGACCGTAGTGCTGTGCGAGCTGGAGCCATTTGAATAGTTCGTCGGCCCGAGGCGCTTTGGGTAGACGATACTCCTGCAACCGTCGGAAGTCTCGAAGACTTTGGAGTGCACGGAGGCGCTGAGCTTCGTCTTCGAAGCGCAGTGCCGAAGGGCAGAGATCCCAGTCGATGCTGTTGTGACCGCGGAACCAAAAAACCTCGTCAGGTTGCGAGAAGAGATAATCGAAGATTGCGAGGAACTCCGATAGGCCGCGAATCTGCGCGTTGATCAGCGAACAAAATGACGTCTTTTTCGAGAGTCGTCGATAGATAGCTGAGTCGAGTTCGTCCGGCCCGTTCATGGAAGTTGAGTATAAATAGCCATCATTCACTCTTCAGTTCACCGCCGCCAAGACCGAGTTCTTTCAGCGCAGTCCGGGTCTCCTCAATTTTTTCCTTGGAGATACCGGAGGTAGGAGATGACTCGAACGTGACTTTCAATTTGAGGCTGCTGTCCGTGGCGTGCTTGGAGAGCACCTTGGTGTAGAAGTTAATCCACAGCTTGGGTGGAATCTCTCCCGTCCACGTCAACTTGCGGAGGAAATCCGTCTGACCGATGATGGGTGTATCGTCGTCGCCCGGCACCGGCGTTTGCCCGGACGAAGGGCCACCCGCAGGGACAGCGCCCGCACCGGTCGAAACAGGCGCCGGTAGAACGCCGGCTGCCACCGCCTTGACCGCTTCGCGATACGCCATCGCGGCCTCGCGCGTCAGGATGCAAACGTCCTCGGAAATTTCGACCTCCAGCGAGTTGAGTGGCATCTCAAAATTGAACGGCTCGTAGTGTCCGTCGCCCCGCTTCGTGGCGTAGGCAATCTGCCCGTTGCTCACGCCGCGTGCGATGGTCTCCTTGATCGCGTCCGGAAAAAGCAGCCTCGGAAATTGCGGTGAGGCAAAAAACGCATCCCGCACATTCTTCGTGCTCCACTCTGGCAATGCCGGCGGCCAGTTTCGCAACAGGAAGCCGGCGGCGACGCCCTTTTCCACGTCGCCATCCTGCTGGAGGCGATTGAGCGCGTGATCCACCGGACTCGAGCCCGCGCTCGATGTCACGAGGCCAAGATCGACGACTTTCAGTTTGTTGTCCTTCCCCAGCAAGACGACGGCCTTGTAGGCGCGCCAGATGGCTTCCTTCAGGTCACGGTGAGCGCGTTTCACGTTTTCCCTGAGCTGGTTTAGCTGCGCTTCATCGTAGTTGAGTTGATCCGCCTCGGCCTCGATGTCCTCCCAGGCCAAAAGCTTGGTCGCCTCGTCCCGCAGGTGACGCGGGGAGTCCGCCACCATCCATATTTGAGCGCTCTTGAACGTGCGCGCCGATGCGCCGCTCTCGCGGACCATGCCGTCGATCAATGCAAGCGTGCCCTTTTCGTCTTCCAGCGTCTGGGTAAATTCAGCCACGACCACAGTGAGCGCCGGCCGGTCTGAAATCTGAATCGACTTCTCCGGGAAGAACAGCGGCGTCAGCTTGTAGCCGTTTCGCTCGAACGACGCCCGGATTTCCTTTTTTACCCGGTCGGTGACCGCCGGCACCTGCACCGTCGCTCGCCGGTCGGCGAAGCGCTTGTTCAGATTCTCTCGGAGACTGAACCGATAGGTGTTGCGCTCGACGTTGAGGTAATAACACGCCGCCGTCAGCGCATCGAGGGTCGTCTCGACGTTGCCGATGTCGAGTTCGGGCTCGCCGACCGCGAGTCGCACTTCGGGAACCGTAGCTTCCTTGCCCTTGAGTTGCCCGCCGTTGGACTCAAAGAAGATCGCCGTCGCTACTTTGCGATGCAGGCGCGCCTTCCTGATCGCGTCGGTCCCCTCGTTGTCGAGCCGCACCGCGTGTGAATTCGTGCCACCCGCGATGTCCGTGGTGATCGCGGTTTCCAAATTGCGCTCACCGAGCTGCTCGAAACAGGCCGAGCGAAAGGTCGAGTCCTCCAACGGCGCCGTGCCGAGACCGATCAATTCATCGCGCTGGTTGCCTTCGTTACCTTCCTTGAAGGACCGCGAGACCCACAGCGCGAGCAAACGGAGAATGCCGCGCGTCTGCTGAAATTTCGGAACACCGCGCCACTTTCGTTCGAAAACGGAGAGCACCGAAGGATGAAACGGGTAGCTCGCCTCAAATGCCTTCTTCGCTTCGTCGATTGAAAACCAGCCGGGAATCTGGCCGCGGTTGTCCACGCACCACTGGGCGTATTCCTCGCACGTCTTGATCGCATCTTTGTCGAGCAGCACCTTGCCGTCGTTGCGCACGGCATTGAGGTCCCATTCAAACAGACGTCGCCGGATGATTTCCGAGGTTTCGGCTTCCGCCGACATCACCAGCGCCTTGCCGGTGCGGTCGAGGAGTTTGGTGATGCGGTTGTAGTCCTCCAAGTCCAGCGCCGTCATTTCCATTTCCGACGCGGGGATGGAGATCGCCAGCACCGTGCGCGTCTTTCCGGTGACAGTGCCGGTGAGGTTGAGCAGGAAATTGTAGAGCTGGTCCGCGAGCCCGCTCTTCCGGTTGCGGCTGATGTAGTTCATCAGCTCGTCCATCAGGATCAGGCACGGGGTGTCCGGGATGACCTTGGAGAGCACGTCGCCACCCGGCGCGATGCCCTTGGCATCGTGCTCCGCGACCAGCGCGAACGCCTTTTCCCGGCCGATCTGCCACGCCAGTTCTCCCCACGGAGTCTTGCGGAGGGGCGTGCCGTCATTGCCGCCACGTCCGGTGATGGAATCGAATTCTGTGCCAACGAACACCGCCGTTGCACCCGCCGGCATCTGGGATTGCCCCGACTTCGCGAGGATCTGGTTAACGCCGGCCCAGCCGTGCGAGGCCGAACCGTGCTTCACCAGATGGTAGAGCAGCGTGAGTGAGTGGGTTTTGCCGCCGCCGAACTGGGTCGCGAGATTGAAGACCGCGGACGTTTCCGTCGTGACGCCGTTGAGCCGCCGCACCACTTGTCCGGCGAGTTCGAGAATGTTTTTAGTGAGAAAGGTGCGCGCGAAAAATTGGTCCGGCTTTGTGTAAACGTCTGGCGCAGCACCGTCGCGCACCTGGTCCAGATGGACGGCAAATTCGGCGGCATCGAGGGGTTTTCCGTCGCGCAAATCTTCGCGAGGGGTGACGACGTGGCGCCATGGACGGAGTTTCGTGCTCATTGGGTAGATCTATTCTTCGAGAGAACCGAGTTCGTAGCGGTCGAGAAATTCCAGAATTTGAGTTTCGTTCAACGCGGTTTGTTTCATCGCACGCCTGATCCAGCTTTTTGCGCTGGTGAGGTAGCTGGTCTCGAATCCTTCCGGCACTTCGTTTTTCAGGACCATGCACCCGACCCGAAGTCGTTTCCACGAAATCGGCGACGGGCTGTTTTTCCTGAAATCCACCAGCTTTTGGCCCGCGGCATCGCCGGTTTCCAAGATCATCAGACCTTCGACGCGGGCGTGCCCGGTCTTGCTGAGAGGCAGCGGTGGACGGCCGTCGCGGAGAGGGTGATGGAGTTCGATGGCGGAAACATCGGTGTCGTCCGGCGCCACGGGACAGATGGTGTATAGCTCCTTCAGTTCCTTCCGCACGTTCCCAGACAGGAGGAGGCGATCCATCGCGAGCTGCTCCCCGACGGACCACTGACGAAGGGCATTCAACAACAGACAAAATGCGCGAACCTCATCGGTCAGCTCACCGCCGAGACACGCTGGCACCGGATTCTTCCCCAAGAAATCGCGAACGGCCCCGGCACCGGTGGCCAACTCACGCGCGCGTTGCTGCATCAGCAATCCGATTTCATGGAGGACGCTGTCGAACGCCGCCCGGGGGACCTTCTGGTTTAGAAGTTCGGGTTGAGCCTCGGCGATCTTCGCGTAGTGCGCGACGTAGGCAGCTAGCGCTTGCCGGCGGGAATGGCCCTCCAGCTTTTTGGATGCCTTGTAGCGAGAATAGCGCGATGTGCCGGCGGCAGTCGTCATAGTCCGAGGCCCTTCTTGCGGGCGAGCACGCCGTCCACCCACCGTTTCTCCTGCGCGCTCGCAGGATAGAGCGCGCTGAGAGCCTGTGCCAGTTTCCAGAAATTCGCTTCTTGTCCGATACCGTCGTCGACGAGGAAACGTTTCAACGCGTCGCTGCGACCCGTCGCGAAAAGGATCATCGACTGATGCACGCGGTCGAGCACGGTGGCACCAGGCTTGCTGACGGTCTTCTCCTCCCATGCCGTCTCCGTGGCGGAGCCATCGGTTCCGGCGAGTTCGGCAAACAGGTTCATCTGCTTGGCCTTCGCCTTTCCGCGCTTCGCGGGTTCCGGCGCAACTGCGTGGTCTTTTCCAAAAAGGTAGGCCGTGCGCTCAGAAACTGGGAGCAACCGGGCTTTGTCGCCATCTACTTCGACCAAACTTGCGAGGGATTCGAGGCTGGCCCCCAAACCCTGTGCAATTTTTCGCGACGCATCGTAATCAAGTCCAAAACCAGCGACTTTTTTCTTCGCACTTTTGGCGCTGCCATCGTCGTCGTCGCTCTCATCCTCCTCATCGTCGGCATCATCGTTGAGTGCCACGTTAACTTTTGAGGAGAGGTCTTTGCCCTGACGGGCGGTGGAGAGTGTCCACAACCACATGGCCGTGAGTCGGGCGTCGGCCTCATAGCCAGAAAGGTCAGCGTCGGCAATGATGGTTGAGAGCGCTTCCTTGGAAATCGCCGCCCAAACGTGTTCGAGGTATTCGCGGAGCGTGACTTGTTCGCCACTAGCCTTCTCGACCCGACTGCAGCGGGAGAATATTTCGAGCGCGGGTCCGAGGCAGGCAAAAATCGCGTCCGCTCCGACCACGCCTTCTTTCGCCAACCGCGGCATCCATTCGTGGATGCGGCGTGGCAATTCCTGCAACACATCGCGCCAGTCGCCAATGTTGTTGGAGCCGAGAGCGCCACTTACCGACTCCCGCGGACGAACGACCAAGTGAACGGAAGACGCGAGGCGCGCCTGTCCTTGCGCGGAGACGCGCGTCTCCATTTCCGTATCGATTGGCCAGGATGCCGTGATGACCCATCCGGCGTTGATTACCGCCCCGAGAATAGCTTCCCAACTCGCGGTCGTCTTACTGGCAAAAACAATGGAGCCTATCCCATCGTGAGCAAGAACACGTCGAGCCTCGGCAAAGGCGCGGCAGAGTTCCCGTTCGTAGTAGGCTATGTCGTGCGTCGATTTGCTCAGCGCGTGCGGACGGTCGACCACAATTTCTTCGTCTTTCGGGACGACGTCTAGTCGCGCCAACTCTGAGTCGCCGCTGGCAAGGCAACGGCGAAGCCAAACGTAGAAAAAATCCGAGAGGTGCGCGTAGGGGACCGCATCATAATAGGGCGGGTCGGTAAAAAATAGCTGCGCCGAATCATCGGGCAACCAGTGCGCAGTGGCAGAGCAGCGGACGACCTGTGCCTCTGAAATTGTTGATACGTAGGTGACGGCAATCGAATAGGCCGTGCGCTCTACCATGCTCGACCACGATCCACTCGAATCAGAAATGCCGACTGATTCCGCAAAATCCCAAACCATTCCTATAGCTTGCCGTGCCAGTAGCTGCACGGGACATTCTGCATCCGGTTTCCATCGTGTTCCCGCATTCGACAAGTCAGCCTGTTTGCTTAGCGCGAAGGCCAAGGCGGTGCGGACGGCGCGGGAAAGTTCGGGCGACTCGGTTGTCGCAAGACGTTCGCTTTCCTCAACAATCAGATTCCGTAGCGTAGTCAGCGCCACAATTTGGCGGGCAGCAAATAAATCCCCCCAACGTTCCATGCCATATATTGGGATACTGATGCGGCGAAGTTCGTTCGGAGAAAGTCGCTCGTCGGGAACAACGGAGATTCCATCGACATACTGTGTGCGAAGTTGGCTCGCGTAGGCGCGCGCTTGAGCCAATGCATCTTCATCGGTCGCGCTAACCAGACGATAGCTGCGTCCTTGGCTAGACGGGTGAAGGGTTACTACTGCAAGCAACCGTGCGTCGTCCGCCCCACCGCGGCGGGTTTTCAATTGAGCGCGCACGCTTTTTACCGGCGTGGTGTGACCAGTGACTGGACAAGTAGCCGAACCACGTTGCACGGTCGGTTGTGGAAGATCGGCGGCTGTTTTTGGCTGAAAGATTTCAAGGAGTGGCCGGCGAACCTTGCGTGTTGTGCCGTCGGAATAGGTGGCCGTCACAACATCAGTCAAAACGTCACCTGTGGCATTACGAACCCATCGGAGTGCGAGAGATCGCCCGGGTTTCTTTGCCAGCCAAAAACCGCGAATGAGCGGAATCTCGACTGGAATACCCTGTCCGCTTGAATCAGGAGCCTCTGAAAGCACGGTGCGTGCCCATAAGTAGGTTATCGGCGTCGCGCCATCGGCGTCGCGCGGATAATAGCGTGTCAGTGCTTCAGTCGCGCGAACTTTGATGCGTTCGCCTACTTCACGAACGGCATCCGCTAGCCGCGCGCCGTGGCGCGGAATTGATTCGAGCACCATACGGTTGAGAAGCACCGCAACTGGATTTAGGTCGGAGGCATAGGAGTCTGCTCCGACGCGGAGTGCTTCGAGCGGGATCGAGCCGCCACCGGCGAACGGATCGAATACTCGAGGATGAGTTCCCGGTGCCCCGCCCAACGCTTCATGCGCCGACTGCACCAAGGCGCGAGCGGTCGCAAGGAAGTCAGGCTGTGTGGCACGGTCCCAATCCGCAAAGTCGGCGAGGAAATCGAACAGCCCACGACGGAGCAGGTCGTGTTGCTCTTCCAAAACCGAAGGTGACACGACACCACGCATTTCGCTAAATGTTGGCGCGCTGTCCGACGTATGCAGTGCCATCTGCTCTCGCGCCCACCGATGGAGTTGTTCCGCTACAGTAGCGCGAAATGCTGCTGGGCAATTCGCGTCCACGGGATCGGGCCACAACGACGCGCAGATAACTGCCCGACACGCCGCCAGCGGACGCCGCGCCCACCATATGTGCAGAGTTTTGAAGTGCCCATGCCGCACCGTGTTCTCCCGCCGCGCGTGTTCTGAAATACGGCGAATGGGCAGATCGACTTCGATGAGACGTTTGGGAAGGGCTGAAGGCATTCGTTGTGAACTGGTAGTCTGTGGCGCAGAAATGGCGGCAAGGCTAGCAAGGGAATCATCGCTGCGCTCCTGAAATGTCCCGATTTCGCGTCCAAGTAGGCGCGCATTGGGAAACTGAGGTGGAGGTATCACCTGCAGCGGTGCTGGATCAGTAAGCAACTTTTCTCGCAATTCCATCAGCAGGCGACCGAGGATGTTTTTTCCTTCGAGGGTCGTATCTCCCTTGGGCATCGCCCCCCAAAACTGGTCCTTCCTAGAGTCTTCCACAATGATTCGATCGCGTGTTGAAGAAAGGACGGAAGAGAAAGCCTCCCAATTCTGAGCAAGCTTCAACCGTAGGCACCAACGCATCAACGATACCTTGATCTCGTCCCAGTCAGGACGCGTTTGCTCAAAATATCTGCGGCCGACCATCTTCGCTGTCATCGGGCTGTGCTGGTCAAGAATCAGTCGTTGGGCCTCTGGTAGATGCGGATAACGGAGCGCCTGATAGAGGGCTTCCACGGATCGAATGCGCACCTGATTCACTATCACGGGAAATCCTGGAGCCATGTTCGAAAGGCCGCCAAACGGCCCGGCCGTCGACCGGAACGAAACGACGTTATCGCGACTATAGACCCGAAGACTAGCGGTCTGAGTGTTCATTCCAGCACGTCGAACATTCGCGCTACCGCCGTCGTCGAATTTGTGCGACGAGGAAACAAGGGATACCACGGATCTCCTGCCCACCAAGCAAGGGGCGTATTGTTGGGACAGTTGCGGTAGGTAACGACCAATCCGCCAAATCCCAAGTTCGCCAAAAACTGATAGCCTAACGGTCGGGCTGAATTGCCAAGATGGGGACACATCTCACGGACATGACATCCTGCGATCAGCATCTGATCTTCAAGGAGGCCGCGAGCTGTGCTACTTGAATACAGTTTCCTTGCTCCTATTCCGTTACCGGTGCGCCAGGTCAGTTCAAAAGTTTTTCCGTATTTTTCCCCTGCCACTTTGAGCTCATCCTCAAGACCCGTGACATAGGCTGTAACCTGCGCATCGTTGGGAGCGCTCTTCGGCCGGAGGACATCGGAGGTATTTATGAAGTATCGACGGTCTTCGATTTCAAGATCATCCAATCGCCAACACTGAAAGGTGATCTTCTTCCCCGCACCTTTGGAGATAGTGTTCAGGTTCGCATTCTTAGAGATTAAAGCCCGATAGTGGCCACTCGTATGGAGGGCGGCCGTGACGATATGGACTGAGGCGTTATCTGGTGCCGTGTTTGTGATCCATTTGCTGAGGTCGCGGAAGAGATGATTGCCGGTGAAGATTGCGTCATCCAAATACACAAAAGTGTCCACATCGGCCGTGGGCTCCGCCGGAAGATCATGTGCCGCGAGGCGCTCTTTAAGAAGAGCGACCATATCGCGCTGGCTGGCTCCCCGTTCTTGAATTTCCAACAGTTCAACTTTTGCCCAAAATTTTTGGGGATTTCCCCCAGTCAGTTTTGGATTGCTGGTAAGTCCATCCAAGAATGCCGCCATCCGCTCCTTCGAGATGTAGCAGCGTTCAAGCACATGCGCCATCTCAGCCAATATGGGTTGTTGATACTCTTCCGGAAACTGGCCTGCCCAGCGAATCACACGAGCGGCGCTCATTGAGCCAGGGGTTTCTCCCTCATAGTCTGCCGCGATGGTCGCGATCTTGGTCGCGAGGTCGAAGTATGGATGCTTGGATAGGCTCATGGGTGGGGCGATTTAGTGGGAGGTTGGCAGATGCTCCACCCTTGCTCCGCGCAGGCACATCGGTCGATTTCAGGAAATCGTCGGTCGATTGTCGGTCGATTCATCGTCGGTCGATTTCAGGATTTGGCCGGTCGATTACCGGTCGTTTTGACGACGTAGCGCGCCGCCCGTCCTTTCCCTTGGATTTCAAGCAGGTTCAGCTCGGTCAGGCCCTTGAGGTCGCGACCCGCCGTATCGTTCGCGACCTTGAATTCAGTGACACACCATCCCCGAGTAACCATCCCGGCCGAGAGCACGTGAGCGAGGATCAGCTTCTGGCGATCATTGAGTTGGGCTTCAATCGCGGGAGTCACCGGCCCGGCGACCGCTGCGGGAGCCTTGATCCGGTCGTAATCGCCCGCCGGCCCGGGCAGCGTCACGACGAAGAAGCCATCCTCCTGGGTGATTTTGGCCTCGCCCAATCCGTGGTTGAGCATCGCATCGCGCATACGGGCGAAACCGCTGCCGCGTTGCTCCATGACGCCGAGCGTCGCGAGCGTTTGGGCAATGAGCGGATTGCGCGAGCAAGGGCGGTAGCCGCCACGGCGAAGTTTGGCCAACGTCAATGGCTGCGGCGGGTAACCGGGACTGGAGACCTCCACCCGGTCGCTAAAAACCCGGACGAACACCTTGCGCGAAGAGTCGTCGTAGCTGCGATGCGCGACGGCGTTGACCACGGCTTCGCGAAGCGCCGCCACCGGATACTCGTCCAACCGGAGATTATTCAGGCCGACGACCCGGCGGGGATGAAACGTGTGGTCGTCGACAAATTTAAGGGCCTGTTCGAGCGCGTGCGGAAGCGGGGCGTTGATGCTCGCCTGTCCCTTCGGCCGACCGTGGATGCGAACATCGTCGTAGGCGTCGGCCAAAATTTCGCACTGGGGAAAACGGTTGGCCGGACGCTGACCGAACAGGAGATAAGCCGCAGCCGTGGCGTAAAACACGTCGTGGGCCTTGCCGCGCACCGCGAGCCCGCGGGCTTGCAGTGCCTCTCCGGCCGAGCGCCAAAGTTCCTCCACCGTGTTCGAGGCGGTGTGATGATTGAAATCGTTGAGCAGATCCTGATCGAGGCCCTCGACGGTGACATCGGCCAGCACCGCCGACTCAAACGGAGACGCGGCGTCGATGAGGTGCTTGCCCTCGTCGATTTCTGCCGTGGTTGCCTTGATGCCAAAGGTGTCGTTGAGCGTGCGCATCAATGCGCGGAGCATCTCGGGCTTGAGGTCTTCCCGGTCGTGGAAGCGTTTGTAGGTGTAACCGTCTTTCTTGATCTCGGCGATGAAGTCGCGCACCTCGGCCGAGCGCACCTTGTCGGCGTCTGACATGCCCTTGATGAAAACCACCGTCGGCAATTTGAGTTCTTGGGCGAGTCGGTATTCGTGATGCGTGGCAGAAAGATCGCCGTCGGGCCGGCCGTATTCATTGGCCAGAATCAGAACGTAGACCGAACATCCGCGCAGGCAGTCGAGATACGGTTGCTTGGCCGGCTGGGGCGGCGGCGGCTCCTTCTCGAACAGCACGGCTTCGCAGTGCTGGATGAAAAACGGATCGGTGGAGATGAGACCGGCGACCGCCGCGCGCTCCAATTCCAATTCTTTCTGGACCGAACTGATGAAGATGCGGCGCTTGGCGCTCACGTGGGGCCTCCGGGGTGATCGCCGTAGGGCGCCTGCTCCTCTTCGACGCGGGGATTGCGCTGGTCCTCCTGGGCGAGGCGGTAGTGCTCGATCTTGACGATGGGCTGCCAGTGCAGCCGGGCCGGATCGCGCAGAATGTTGAGCGATGGCTCCGGACTCGCGCAGTGGAACACGACATAAAGCCAGAAGTCCTGTTTCAGCCGCTCCGCCGTCTTGTATTCATTATAGGTCAAGGCGACCTCGCCGGTGAAGGCGCGGCCTTTGACTTCAACGAAGCGGACCTGGCCAAATGTCTTCGGGTCTTCGGTGTGCGGCTTGCGCGCGATGAGATCGAAGCCGCGATTCTCAGACTCGACGCTTTCAACGTTGTAGCCCTCGGCTTGCAAGGATTTGGTCGCAAACTCCACGGCGATCCGTTCGATTTCATCGTCGCGCCGCATGGGCGCGAGCGCCCCACCGTGACGCTCGGGATGCGGCAGCACCCAGGCCCGGCCCAAGTGGCGAATATCCGTAATCGAACACTCGCGCTGGCGGGCCAATTCACTCCGGCGGTGATCGAGCCGGCGCTGAAGATCCTCGATGCGGTTCTCCACCTGTTTGATTCGCCCCTCCAAGCCTGACTCCTGCGAGCCGGCCTCGCGACGCGTGACGAGATCCGCGAGCATCATATTTTCCCGGTTGAGGAGCGTGTTGAGGCTCGTCTCGACGTGACGCTCGACCACCACGGTCTCGCGCAGCCGTTCCTTGCGCACGTCGTCCAAAAACGGAGACAACGTCTTTTCGACCAAGAGGGCCTGCAGTTGATCTTTGCCGACCAAGTGGGTGTCGGACGGAGGATGCACCGAAACACCCGGCGGGGCCGGGATGATTTCATGGAAAACCGTGGGGTTGTGAACGGAGACGGTGCCGTCGATGTCGGTCTGGACAACGAAGAGACGCCGATTGAGCACGTTGGCGCAGCCGTCGCGAATCGTGGCCGTGAACACATCGAGACGGGCGGCACGTTCCCGGTGGAGATCGAAAAAGACGGCACCGCGCTCCAACGCACTCACGGTGTCGACTTCGATCTCGGCGCGCAGCGCCTCGAACAGCGGATGACCGGGTGTGACCCATTCGCACGACGGGTCTTTTTTCAGGAGTTCCTTGTCGAAAATGACCTCCTGATATTCTTTGCCGAGGCGGCCAAAGCGCGGCTCCAATTCCTCGCCGCGCGTGATGAGATGACGTGGCAGCCGGCCCACCCGGTAAATGTGGGCGCGATTGCGGTTATTGGTGAGCTTCAGGCCCACGTCCTGCGATGCCTCGACGAAGAAATCTTCGATGACCTCGGGCACAAGCCGCCGCTCCTTGGCCTCGGCCGTTTTGCCGATGACAGCGGAGAGATTGAGTTCTTTCTTCGCGAGCCCTTCGAGCGTCGAGTTGGTGATCTCCGAAAACCGGCGCGTGTCCACGTCCTTGACGATGCGATCGAGGATGACCTGTTCGGTTTGGTTCCGCGCATACATGTCGCGCAACATACGTTCGAGGAGATTGGACGGAAACACTTCACCCAGGACGTTGAAAATTTTCCCGGTGCGGCCAGGGTCGAGGTCGTCTTCGATTTGCTCGATCCGGTCGAAAAGTTTCTGGAGGACACGGCCTTCCGCCGTGTTGGTCGCGACGAAATTGAAAATCAGGCAGTCCTTCTCCTGTCCGTAGCGATGGATGCGGCCCATGCGCTGTTCCAGCCGCATGGGATTCCACGGGATGTCGTAGTTCACCATGAGCCAGCAGAATTGAAGATTGATGCCTTCCCCAGCGGCTTCGGTCGCCACCATCACCTGGCAAGATTCCTTGAACTCGCGTTCCGCGAAAATTCGGCTGCCGGGTGTGTTGCGGTCGCCGATTTTCATCCCGCCGTGAATGGTGGTGAGCGACAATCCCCAATCGCGCAGTTTACCCACGGGCCGACCTTCGCGACCGTCGCCGGTCAAATAATCGAGGGTGTCTTTGTGCTCCGTGAAGATGAGGAGCTTCATCTTCGGGTCGGCGAAGACGCCGTTTTCAGTGAGGAGCGCTTTGAGCGCGGTGAGTTTGGTTTCGATGGCGCGCGCTTCGAGCGCCCGGGCCTGATCGATGAGCTTGGTCAGCTCGCGCACCTCTTCCTTGAGCGACTCAGGGTCGGGGTTGAGCACAACCTCTTCGAGTTGTGCGATAATCGCCTGCTGTTCCTCCTCCTCCAAGTCGTCGAAGCCTTCGGGAACGCGGCGATTGATCTGGTCCTGACGATAGCCGGCGGGGTCGGCGATGATCTTCTCGCGGCGCTCCTTCATGCGCTCAAGGGTGCGGCGCGCCGCGTAGAGCGAGGAGGCGAACCGACGCTGCAACATCGCCATCGTAAACCCGACCGCTCGCGCTGCGGGGGAATTGCCATCCGCGGCGGCACGAATGGACTGGTCCTGCACGAAGCGCGTGAGCGCGTCGTAAAATTCCAACTCGTCGTCGGCGATTTCGAATTTCGCTGTCTTCACGATGCGTTTCGTGAAAAGAGATTTCACCTCACCGGTGTCGGGGTGCGGAAATGAAACGAGGGCTTCCTTGACGCGGCGAAGGTAGAACGGCGCCTCGCGGTTGACCATCGCTTGTTCGAGGCTGCTGACATCGGCATAGACGTCGCGGTCGAGAAGTTGGAGGAAGAGCGCGAAATTCTCCGGGTCACCCTTGTGCGGCGTGGCCGTCATCAAGAGATAGTGATCGGTCATGTCCGAGAGCGCCTTGCCGAGCTTGTAAGCCAGCGTCTCCTTCTCCGCGCTGTAGGCGCTCATCTTGTGGGCCTCGTCCACAATCACGAGGTCCCAACGGCTCCGCAGCAGACTGTCGCGGGCGTCCTCAATGCGCGACACCCAAGAGACCGACGTAACGATCTGATCGTAGTCCTGCCACGGATTTGTGCCGTAGTTGGCGCGGAGCAAATCCGAACGGACGACAGTGAACTGCTCGCGGAACTTGTCCTTCATTTCCCGCTGCCACTGAAAAGTAAGGTTGGCCGGGGCGACGATCAGGATGCGTTTCGCGAGGCCGCGGGCTTTCAGCTCCTTGATGAGCAGACCGGCCATGATCGTCTTTCCGGCTCCAGGATCGTCCGCGAGGAGAAAGCGGATGCGCGGGAGCTTCAGGAAATATTCATAGACGGCCTCAAGCTGGTGGGGCAGCGGATCGACGCGGGCGATGGAGAGCGAGAAATACGGGTCGTATTCGTAGGCGAGACCGAGCCGCATGCCTTCGATGCCGAGACGAAATTTCCGCGCGTCGCCGTCGAATGGTTCACGGTCCGGATTGACCTCCAGTTGCAGAATCTGCGCGACCGTAAGGACCGGCTGATACGTTTGGTTCGTTTTGACGCCGGTCCCGATGAGTTTGACGACCGGCCCCATCGGAATCGAAGTGATGACCTGAACCGGTTCAGGGAACAACGCGCCGCGCACCACAGCACCGGGCTTGAGTTGCTCAAGTGTCATGCGACCTCCTTTAGATGCGCGACCGCGTCGGCGGGAGTGCGGACTAGCACCGATGAAACACCAGCCATTGCGGCATCGGCAAACTCTGCGACGAACGGCACCACAATAATGACGCGGTCGCAGTGCAACAGCTCACAAAGGAGGCGCGCGATGCCCAGGGTTTTGTCAAAATCGCGGCCGACGTTGAATTTGCATTCAAGTGCGACGCGAACCTTCCCCCGTTCAATGAGAAAATCGGCCGAGGCGATGCCATCGCACACGTCGCGACGGTAAACGATCCGGGCCTTGTCGAGTTCACGAGCCACGGCGTCTTTAAACGTGATGGCCTGGGTGCGGGCTTCCAGCCAGCGTTCCACTCGCTCGCGCTCCTCGATGGCGTTGCGCGGATCGTCGGCCAACGGCTCCTCGCCGGCCGGTGCTTTGAGTCCGGTAAACGCTCGCAACAGCATCTGCTGATCTTCCGGACTTGCGCAGAGGCGCTTCATTAGCCGGGTGAGGGTTACCTGCTTAGGTTTCGAGTGGCCCGTGATAATTCTACTTACAGAAGTTGCGCTCAGACCAATATCTTCAGCCAACTTAGCGCCGGTGAGTTTCCGGCGTCCCATCAGAATACGGATAGTTTCACCAAGGGGGTTCACAAGTGGAGATGTTTAAGCCCGCTTAAAGGGCATGGCGATGTTTAAGTGAAGGGTTCCGTTAGTTTTTGGGACGCTTTCACTCAACTTACGCGATCCGTGCCCGCCTACCGAATCACTGATGCATTGCAGCCGGGTTAAAGCATCCCGGCGTTACGAAACGAGTAGTAACCAACCTGGAGCGGGTCATCTTCCGCAGTGCCGACGATAACGTGGTCGATGAGGTCGATACCGATGATCTTCGCGGCCTCGCGGAGTTGGCGGGTGAGTTGGATGTCGGCCGAACTCGGCGCGGGGTCGCCGCTGGGATGGTTGTGTGAAACGACAATCGCGGCTGCGGACGCCAGAATAGCGATTTTGAACACCTCGCGCGGGTGCGCGAGCGCGCTCGTGAGCGTTCCCAGCGTGACCATTGTCCGGCTGATGGGTTTGTTTTTTCGGTCGAGACAGATCACCCACAGGCTTTCCTGGTAGGGATTCTTGGCGTAGCCGTCGCGTAGGTATTCCGCGATCTTGTCGGGCGTTGTCATGGTGTGCACGTCGCCGAGTTGGACGAGGTTGTAGGCAATGCTGGCTTCATAGATCCTCATGGTTGGCGGGCGGCGGCTGCCGTGCGCTTTCCCGGAACCCTTCCGGGAGATCGGCGGTGCAACCGCGCCCGGCTTTCCCCTGCACGCCGAGTCACGGGCGGGCGCGCCGAGGAGCGCAGCGACGAGGGGGAAGCGCTCGCCCGGAAAGGTGGAGCCGCGCGCAGCGCGGACTACCTTGACCGGCGTGGCACGATGGGAAAACAGGCGGGGCGGAATAGTCATTTCACTGGTGCGGACGCACCCATTGTTCCGCAGTGGTTCCGCGATGGTCACCAGCGGTGTCTCGAACGTCGGCTCGTGGCCACCGCTTCGCGCGTTTAGCCGATAGAATAGCGGGGGTAGCCGATACGCGCGGCGAGTTTGTCGGTAGGCTGGAAGAAATCCCCGCGCCGGGCCACGCGGGCCTCGGCCCAAAGCGTGCCCGACATTCCGGCCTTCGGACGCGCGGACTCAACCGTGTCCAATCCGCTCGTCCTGTTTCCGGCCGCCAATGGCTATCGTCGTCGCCTCTACGAAGGCCGGGCGTTCAGCGTCCAATATGATCACCATGCCAGCAACGAGTGGGGCGAACATAGCCGCGAACAGGAGCAACTCTCGGCTATTTTGAACGAAGCCACGGTTCGTCTGAAATGGAAACCGGCCGACGGCGATTGGCGTGATGTCAAAATCCAGGGACCGAGCGTGTGGCTGATTCCCTCCGGCACGCCGCATGCGCTGGTCTGCCCTGGAGAGGTGAAAATGGTGACGATCTTTCTGGAGCGGGAATTCACGGCTGACCTCAAGGTCGGTGCGGGCTCCGCTGTAATGATCATGGCATTGGCGCAGTTGATCGTGCGTGACGCGTTTATCGGGCATCTGGCGGGGCGCTTTCGGCAGATGTGTCGTGAACAAATCGTGCACGATGCGGCCTACGTCGAATCCATCGGCCGGATGCTCGGCACACATCTGCTTCACGCGCTACTGCGCGACGAAGCGCCGCCTGCTCAGCGGATGGGATTGAAGGACGAAGTGCTACAACGGGTAGTTTACCATATTGAAGAACATCTCGCCGAATCGCTCAGCCTTGCCGCCCTCGGTCGCGTGGCGGGAATGAGTTCCAGTCATTTTGGGCGGCTCTTCAAAGTGAGCACCGACCTCGCCCCGCACGCGTATGTGCTGCAACGGCGGGTGGCGAAAGCAGAGCAACTCCTGCTGGGCACCGACAAAAAGGAGATCGAAATTGCGAGCCTATGCGGATTCTCCGACGAGACCCTGATGGCTCGGTGGTTTCGTAGAACATTACAATGCCGACCGAGTGAAATTCGGGCGCAGCGTCCGTCGTGAAATTTGCCGAATTTTTCGCGCGTCCAGCCGATACGGCCAGCCGGCCGGTGTGGTAATCTCACGCAGTTTAAGTCTGACCGCGGTGCGCCTGAGCGGGCCGCGTTTCCAACCCCCAACACCGCGGCGAACTCCGCCGCGTCAACGTCCCCTAAAAATGCACCATGCCTCAACCCACCCTGCCCGTTCGAATAACCATCCCGTTCGCCGCCGCCGATTACGGCGTGTTCGTAAACGCCACTCGTCAACTGCGGCGCATCATGGGACGTAGCGCCCCCGGTGTTCTAGCTCTAATCAGATTCAACCTGCAGGGCCGTGACGCGACGGGCATCGCTGACGACTACCTCGATGCCGTTCGCTGGCCCAATGCAGCGGGTCGGGTCATTTCCCTGCGAGGACGGAGAAAAACGAATAGTCCGAATAGTCGATCCGTTCGCCTGGTCGCGTGAGTATTGTCTCTATCGATCACGACCAAAACTTAGGCGGTGCGCTCCGGCCCGCCCGGTGATTTAGTTCGGAGCGAGGCATGAGGCGTGGGCGAGCCTCTCCTTCCGGCTGAGTCTGCGCACGAAGAATCAGGTCGCGACGCCGCGCGTGCGGGACTCGTTCGCGCTTGTAAACGAAGTGAACGGCAGTTTCCGCAAGAGCGGTTTTCCGGTTCGCCGAGGATGTTTTACAACGGCCTTGCCGTCGGCCAGCGAAAGGAACGAGGTCGGCTTGAACCACGGTTCGTCCATCGGCTGCCAGTTGCGCGAGGTGCGTCCGCTGCTCACCCCGCCGCTGTATTTGCGAATCTCCCGGCCGCCCATTTTCTCGGAGAGGATTTTCGCTCCTTTTTCGTCCGCCGCCCGAAAATGGATCTGCGTCCGCAAGTTCGCCATGAAGACATCGGCCTTCCGCTCGGTCTCGAACGCGGCGTAGAGCGAAAGCGGCGTCTGCGTGGCGGAAATCAGACTGACGCCGGCTTCCCGGAGTTCGTCGACGGTCGCGTGATCCGAGAATCCGTCTTCGGAAACGAGCGTCGTCTTCTGGCCTTCATCTAGGACGAGGGCGATGAGGTTGCGTCGGCGCATCTCCTCGGGCTCGAGATCGAAGCGCCGGAAGGCGTGCAGGAAAAAGAGCTGCTTGAAGAGCAGATTCAAATAACGCCGTTCGACCTGATAGGTCTGAGGCACCGACAGGCAGATGAGCCGGCCGGCATCGACTTCCGCCAGGCTAAAGTTGGGCGTGATCGAGCACACGACCTCGCGAATGTCGGGAGGTGTGTAGGGGCGCAGGTAATTCGCGACGGTATAGACAGTGCCGCTTTTTTGTTCGGGAGGTTGCGCGTAGAAGTCGCTGAAATATTGCCGTTCCACCTCGGCCGCCGGACTCGGGTGCTCGGCGAGACGGGCCAGCAGCAGGGCCGTCTCCGTGGAAATGCAGATGGTGTCATGCACGTTGGCGAGCGTCACTGGCAGTTCCGCGAGTTCGAGGGCGTGCATGGCATGGGTGATCGCGTCGCGGGCGGTCTCCTTGAAAAATGCCTGACCGCCCCGCTGGCCGGAGGCCGTGGCGGTGTCCACGACGATCTTGGCGTAGGTGCTCCACGGCACCGAGGCGTCACCCAATATGTTCAGGCGCAGGGGCGGCGTCCATTGGGCCGGAGCAATATGCGTCGGCCGAACACGGATCAGCCGCAGACTTTCCTTCTGCCCGAGTTTTTCCGCCATCGCCGCCAGCGGTTTCCAGAGTGCGCCCTTGGAATCCACGGCCAAAACGCCCGTATCCGGCAGCGTCGAGCGGAGGCCATGCACGATCGGCACCACGGCACGAGCCGTCTTGCCCGTGCCGGTGGCCCCGGTGATAAAAAAGTGGCAGCACGCCTCGTCGCGGGTCCATTCGAGTCCCCACAAGCGGAGGACGACAGCCGCCTTGGCCTCAAACCCGGTAGTCAACGCGCAATAAATCAGCCACGCTCCGACGCCTTCGGCCAACACCGGCAACCAATAGCCGACGGGGGCCGCGACCATCAAACGGACCACGACGGCGACGCCGAAGCAGACGGCAGCGAGGCCAGCGGTGCGCTGATTCACGGGAGCAGCACGATGACGGCGGAAAGCACGCCGACCGTGACGCCGACCAAAAACGTCGCGAGGAATTGGCGCCGCAGCGCCGTCTGAAAACTGCGGGCGAGCGGCGCGAGCGTCTTCTCCAACGCCTGGAGCCGGGTCAGTGCGTCGGCCACCGGCTTGGTGAGCTTCGCGTCCAGTTGGGCGTCCAATTCGGCGGGCTTTTCCTCCAAGGCCACCTGCACGTCGGCCAGCGCGTCATTGACGCCCGCCACGGTTTCGGCCGCTTCCGTAAGATGCCCGATGCGGTCGTCGAGCGCCTTTTTGATTTCCACGATGGTGGCTTTGAGGGTGTCTTCCGACTGTTTCACCCGCCGCCAGTGCCACGCGATGAGTAAGTAGACCGGGTCTGTCGGATGCAGTTTGTAGTGGGCCGGCACCCATTTCAGGTCGTCCGGAAAGTTTCCCGGTTCGAGCAAATCCTCGGGTTTGAGCGCGGCACTCATGGCAATAGCAACTCCCGGGCTTTGCTGAACTCGTCCTTCATCCGGGCGTGGAACCGGACGCAACGCGAGCGATCGAGCAGGTGCAGGGCATCGGATTCGCGTCCCCGGCCAACCGTAAGATTCGCCTGCTGCAAACGGTTCTTCGTGACCTCCGCGAGGCACGGGACATCGACCTCCACGGCGCCGTAGTCCGCCAGACGTTTCCGGGCATTGCTCTGGGTGAAAAGATCGAGACTCCCGCCGTCGCGCAGGTTGCGGGCCACCAACCACCGCACGCGGGGGCCGTGCGAGTCGAGCAACTCCGCGATCTGGGAATTTGCGTCCTTGTCGTCGGTCGCGATCACCACGAACACCAACATGCAGCCGAATTTCTCCTGCATTTCGGGCAGCTGCGTTTCGTCGAGGTAGGCGAGGACTTTGCTTCCGCCGGTCGCACGATTGTCCACGAGAACCACGTCGGCCTCCGGCAGTGAAAGGACGATCCGGTCGAGCACACCGAGCTTGTCGGTGTCGACATCGGTGTCGATGAACTCGGCTTCGGGCACCAACCGGTTGAACGTGGAATTGGCGTGGTCGAGGTCGAATGCCTTTAAGCGGACACCGACGTCGGTGAGATAGTCATAGAGCAAGGTGGCGACAAAGCTCTTGCCGATGCCGCCTTTGTCCTGGGGAAAGAGAATGATGCGTTTGGTGGGCATGGAGGGGATGAGGTTCAGTAGTTGTCGCGGGCGATTTTTGGTCCACGCCGGTTGGGGGTGGATTCAGCGGGCCGCGGACTGGCGGCCGGCGCGGTAGCGGCAGAAACTCGGGCCGGTGCGGCCGCGCGGTTCGCCTCGCGTGCCTCACGGCGCGCGCGATCGATTTCGGCCTTCGTGAAGTGGCCCCGGCAATAAACACCGACGCCGGCCGGCGAGACTTTGATTCCGTGCGAGTGGAGCGTCACCGCGATCTGCTCGTAGCTCATGAACTTCGCCCGCCAGACGAGTAGCACGTCGCGGTAAGGCGCGAGCAGGCCACGGTGGTGCGCGGCCGGATCGTAGTTCCGGGCGTCCTCCATGAGGCGGGCGTGAAGTTCAGTGGTTTCTGCCATCACCGGAACGCTATCGGCGTATGGCTTTAAGTAAATCAAAAAAAGATTTCGTATGGCCGGTAGAAAGTAGTGGCGAAGTAGTGGTCGAGTAGTGGCGGAGTAGCGATGTAGTGGTGGCGACGTGAGATATTCCTAGCGGACGCTAGGGGTGGCGTGTTCCGACTTGGATAGGTAAAACAGGCGGCTGGTGCCGCATCTGACCTTCTCCTCTACACTAACAAGTAAGGGTGACTGCATCGTGCCGACTGGATCACTCAATAGCTTCATTTCGACTTTCCACGCGCCTTGATATGGCTTTTAGACTGGCAATGATATGGGTTTTAGACATGGTCGGATTATGGTCAGATTCGATAAACCCTGTGTCGTGGTGAAAGGTGCCGTGGAGTATTTCCGCGAGCACATGGCTTTGGGCGACTACCTTACTGAAGAGGGTCGTGCGGAAATGACGTGGGTAGGTGATGGCGCGAAGAAACTGGGTTTGACCGGCTGTTGCCAGGTGGAGCACTTCGAGAACCTTTGCCACGGGCTACACCCCATGAAGGGTGAGAAGCTCATGGTTCGGGACAAAGGTCCGCACCGGCGGGTGTGTTACTTTGGCCAGATTTCTCCGCCGAAAGACGTGTCGTTACTCTACCTCGTCGGTGGCGACCAACGGATCGGCGGATGGTGGCGGGAGGCAGTGACGGACACGTTGCAGGAAATGGAGGCTACCACCGCCACCCGCGTCCGGCGAGCCGGCGCGAATGACGACCGCACTACGGGCAACATGATCGCGGCCATTGTCACCCACGATGCCAGCCGTTCGCTCGATCCCCAATTGCACACCCATGTTTGCATCATAAACCTGACCTATGATGCGGCGGAGGCGCGGTGGAAAGGAGTCCAGCCGTCGGCCTATTTCCGGCATCAGGGATATTTTCGCGAGGTCTGCTACAACAAGCTCGCGCAACGAATGCTGGGCGCGGGTTACAACGTGGAGACGATTCGAGGGCTGGGTTTCAATCTCAAGGGCGTCCCAGCGGAACTACGCGAGCGGTTCAGCAAACGGCGACGCACGATCCTCGAACGGGCCAAGACCGTGGGCGCAACCACCCAAGACGCGCTGCACGCCATCACGGGCGAAAGCCGCGAGGCGAAGACCCACGCGACGGCGGTCGATCTTCGGACCGGATGGTTGAAGGAGGCGGGCGCGGAACTGCCGCTACTGCGGGCCACCGTGGCCGCCGCCGATGGGCGACCTGCGCCGGCCGCTCCCATGTCTCCCGTGGACGCGGTATTGTCCGCCGAGGCCCACGTTTTTGAGCGCAAGTCGGTCGTGGACGACCGGCTGCTGCTGCGGGAAGCCCTCGTTGCGGGCCGCGCACATGTCGATTTGGCAGGATTGAAGCGGGCGTTGGCTACCCGCGAGCACTCCGGCGCGCTGGTTCGCGTCGATGACGAAATCGCGTCACGCGACGGCCTCGCCGCCGAAGCGGAGTTCACCGGGTGGGCCAACGGGCAACTGAAGCGCGGCGGGCCGTTGGGCAAGGTGCCCGCGGGCATGAAGCTCGCGGCCGACCAAAACGCCGCCGTGCGGGACCTGCTTGGGTCGTGCTCCGGCGTGGTCATTTTTCAGGGTGACGCCGGAACCGGAAAGACGACGTGTCTCAAAACCGTGGTGGCCGGCATCGAAAAGGCCGGTGGCCGCGTGTTTGGCTGCGCGCCTTCTTCGGGGGCCACGGAAGTGCTGCGGCAGGAATTGACGACGGACGCTGACACCCTCCAGCAGCTCTTGGTGAGCGAGTCGCTACAGCGGTCCAACCGTGGTCGGGTCCTGCTGGTGGACGAGGCCGGACTCGTTTCAGTGCGCGAGATGCGCGACCTGTGCCGGCTGGCGGCCCGCAATGACAACCGCCTTCTGCTGGTCGGCGACACCAAGCAGCATGGCTCCGTCGAGGCGGGCGACGCCTTGCGCTGTTTGCAGGAGTTCGCCCGGGTGCCGGTATTTCACCTGACGGAGATCCGGCGGCAGGTGGACCCGGCCTACCGATCCGCGGTCGCCCGGCTGGCGCGGGGCGATGCCTTCGGTGCGTTCAACCAGTTCAATCGACTCGGTGCCGTGCGAGAGGTCCGCGACCTGCCGGTCATGTTTGCCACTGCGGCCGATGACTACGTGCGCACGGTGCAGTCGGGAAAATCATGTCTGGCCATTTCGCCAGTCTGGTCGGAAATCCACCAATTTACCGACGAGGTCCGTCGGCAGCTGCGCGCCGCTGCACTGATCGCCCGGGACGAGCAGATATATACTACCGTCGATTCCCTAGAGTGGACGAATGAGGAGCGTCGGCGCGTGCAGAACTACCAACCGGGCGACATGCTCAGTTTCCACCGGGCCACCGGACCCTTTTCAAAATACGACGCCGTGACCGTGGTTCGGCGCGAAGACCGGCTGCTCGTGGTGCAAGAGGCGGACGGGCACGAACGCCTACTCGACCCGCGCCGCACCAGCGGGTTTAGCGTCGGGCTCGCCAAACAAACTCCCGTCGCCGTCGGGGATCGGCTGCTCTTGCGGGCCAACCTCAAGCCAGTGGGTTTGCGGAACGGCGACCTGACGACGGTGGCGGGTTTCGCGCCGGACGGCGGGATCGTTCTGAAGGACGGCCGCAAGTTACCGGCGTGGTTCCGGGAGTTTTCTCACGGCTACGCGACCACCTCCCACTCCGCGCAAGGCAAGACCGTGGATCGCGGCATTCTGCTCATGGCCGATGCGGGCATCACCGGTGGCAACCTGAAGCAAGCCTACGTCTCGAATTCCCGCTTCCGTGAAAGCCAAATGATCTACACCTCGGATCGCGAGGCCGCCCGCGACGCGATGATGCGTCTCGCCGACCGCAAGCTCGCCCTCGAAATGGTCGGCCCGGATCAACCCGAGAATCCGTCAGCTCGAAAGTCCTGGCGCGCGCGCTGGGCATCGCACGTCGCCCCTTCGGTTCACGCCAAAGTCGCATGAGCATCGAAATCTTTCCCGGAACCAAGCCGCTCACGCGGCCAGCGCCCCCGAACTGGGGCGAAATCTCGCCCGGTGGGAAGACGGCGACCGTGGTGCGTTTCGCCCTCGTGGACCGGTGGGTGTCTTTTCCAGCCGATCAATTCAAACGCTGGGAGCACGCGGTAGGCGAACCGGAGATGCTGACGATCAAGACCGAGAAAGAGGAGATCGTCATCGAGGGCCGCGAATTGGCCGAGATCCGCGCGGCGCTCGACCTAGGCCGACTGTGCGAGCTGCGCGTCAACTTCCCTCGACCGACGGGAGCGCGGCCCGGTCCGCAGGTGCGCCGAATCACGATTGAAACGGCATGAAGCATGGCGCAAAAACGACTCAACGATCCGTCGCAACTCGACCTCTTCGCGCACGCGCACCATGAGCGGACTCCTCAACTACGGCCGGATGGCGGAAACTCATTGGCGCCAGCATTGTCCCCGGATGGTGCGGCAACTGACGCGGTTGGGGCGGCTGCCAGTGGCGCTCTTGGACGCACAGGAGCGGACGACGGACGAAATGGAAACCCTGATGAAAACCTTCCGCAAACAGGGACTGAACCCCCAGCAGGCGCACGATCAGGCGTGGGAGCTGGTGAGGGAGAAATACATCCTCCTGCCGCCGGAGCGGGCGAGGTAGTCCCGCTCAACGCGGGCAATTACCGGATCACCGACACCGACCGCATCGGCGAAGGTGGACTGAAACAGAAGTATCGCCAGAACCTCGCGGCGATCCGCGCGGTCCGCCAGATTCAGGCGGAGGTCCGGCCGGCCACCACGGAGGAAAAAGCCGTCATCGCCAAATATGTCGGCTGGGGCGGACTGCCGCAGGTGTTCGCCACGCCGGCGGACGCCCCGCAGTGGAGAGCCGAGCAAGAGGAGCTGGCCGGATTGCTTGAGCCCGATGAATTGAGTTCCGCGCGCGCCACTGTCCTCAACGCCCACTACACGTCGCCCACGGTCATCCGGGCGATGTATGCGGCGCTGGACCGTCTCGGTTTCAAACACGGTCGCGTCCTTGAGCCCGCCTGCGGACTCGGACACTTTTTTGGCGTGATGCCGGATGCGATGGCGGCGCGCTCGCATTTGACTGGTGTCGAAATCGACCCGCTCACCGCCCGGCTCGCCAAGGCGCTCTACCCCGATGCGGACATCCGGTCGCAAGCGTTCGAGAACGTCACGCTTCCGACGAATGGCTTCGATCTCGCGGTGTCCAACGTGCCGTTCGGCGACTACGCGCCCTTCGACCCGAAGCTCAATCCGCGGAAATTCCATATCCACGACTACTTCTTCGTCGCGGCGGCCGAGCGCGTGCGACCTGGCGGGCTGGTCGCGTTCGTCACGTCGCGGGGCACGCTGGACAAACAGTATCCCCACCTGCGCGAGGCTGTGGCCAAGTCGTGCGATTTTATCGGCGCGATCCGTCTGCCGAACACCGCCTTCAAGAAAAACGCCAACACCGAAGTCACGACCGACATCGTGTTCCTTCGCAAACGAGCGCTCGGCGAAAAACCCGGCGGCCAGCCGTGGCGGGAGAGTCGCCCGCTGGGCGCGGAGACGAACGCCATTTTTCTTAACGAGTATTACCACGCGCATCCCGAAATGATGCTCGGCCGGTTGGAGCGGGTGGAGCACGGCATGTATGGTCGCGAAGAAGTCCGGCTTTCCGCCGACGGACGCGACTTGGGTGAAGCGTTGGCCGGTGCGGTCGCGACGCTTCCGGCGAATGTCTTCAAGCCGCTCTCGGAGCAGCAGGCGGCGGCGATGCGCCAGACCATCCCGGTGCCACCGGGCGTAAAGCCCAACGCCTACGTCCTGACGAACGAGGGCGGCGGCGGAATCGCCGTGCGTGAAGGCGACGAGTTGCGGCTGTTGACCGACTTGCCGCCACTTATGGCGCGTCGCATCCGGCGGCTGATCTATGTGCGCGACGCGGCGCGCGATTGCTTGCGCACGCAGGTCGAGAACCGGCCGGACGCCGAGGTCGAGGCCGCGCGCTTCCGGCTCAATCAGGACTATGACTATTTTAACGGGCAGTTCGGGCCGGTGTCGCACACGGCGAATGTCCGAGCGTTCGCCGGCGACCCCGATTTGCCGTTGCTCCTTTCCCTGGAGAACTACGACGACGACACCAACACGGCGACGAAGACGGCCATCTTCCGGGAACGGACCATCCAGCGGCGCCAGCCCGTGCTGGCCGCCGGCGGAGCGAAGGAGGCCCTCGTCATCACGCTCAGCGAAAAGGGTAAAGTCGATCTGGCGCACATCGGAAAACTCCTCGGCAAATCCGAAGCCGAATTTCTCCCGGAGTTGCAGGGTGCGCTTTTCCTCAACCCAGAGAGCCAGCGCTGGGAGACGGACGATGACTATCTCTCGGGCAACGTCCGACGGAAACTCGCGATGGCTGAGCACGCGGCAAAAGCCGACGCCCAGTATCGTCCCAACGTCGAGGCGTTGGCCGGCGTGCAGCCGGTCGACCTCACGGCGACGGAAATCGACGTCCGACTTGGGTCGGCATGGATTCCTGCGCGCGATGTCGCCGCCTTCGCCGTCGAACTCCTGCACGGGCATCGTCCCGACGACGTGCGCGTGCATCACGCCGCACAGGTCGGGCTGTGGACGGTCGAGGTGAACGCTGCCATCAAAACCGGGGTCGCCGACCGCAGCGAATGGGGCACCGCCCGCGCAGCGGGCCATTCCCTGATCGAGGACGCGCTCAATCTGCGCACGCCCACGATTTTCGACTACGACGCCGAAGGCAAAGCCACCGTCAACGTGACGGCCACGGAGTCCGCCCGCGACAAGCAGCAGAAAATCAAAGACCGATTTTCCGAATGGATCTGGGAGGACGACGCCCGCCGCGAGCGGCTCGTGGATTTCTACAACCGGGAGTTCAATCACCTCCGGCTCCGCACGTTCAACGGCGACCATCTCACGCTGCCGGGTGCGAGTCCGACGATCACGCTGCGCCCTCATCAAAAGGCGGCGGTGTGGCGCATCCTGCAAACACCCAATGCGCTGCTCGCGCACGTGGTCGGCGCCGGGAAAACCTACACGATGGCGGCTGCGGCGATGGAGCTGAAGCGGCTCGGGCTCGCCCGCAAGCCGATGTTCGTCGTCCCGAATCATATGCTCGGCCAGTTCAGCTCAGAACTTCTCGCGCTCTATCCCGGTGCGAACATCCTCGCCGCCGGGCGCGATGACTTCGCGAGCCTACGCCGGCGAGAGCTGATGAGCCGCATCGCGACCAACAACTGGGACGCCATCATTGTCACCCACTCGGGTTTCGAGCGATTGCCGCTCTCGACGAAAGCTCGGAAAGAGTTCCTCGACGGACAGCTCGCAGAGCTGGCCGAGTGCATCGTGGAACACAAAAGCCGGATCGGCACATCGTCGTCCGGCACGCGAATAGTGAAAGAGTTGGAGCGCGCGAGAAAGAAACTCGAAGGCCGGATCAAGGCACTCGGGGCCGAGCACCGCAAAGACGACACCCTGACGTTCGAGGAACTCGGCGTGGACCGGCTGTTCGTGGATGAGGCGCAGGCGTTCAAGAACCTATTCTATATTTCAAAAATGACGCGGGTGGCCGGGCTGCCCCAGACGGCATCGGAGCGGGCGTTCGACATGTTCCTGAAAGTGCAGCACGTCCAAAAGCAAAACGACGGCGCGGGCGTCGTCTTCGCCACCGGCACCCCGGTGACCAATACGATGGCGGAAATGTTCACCATGCAGCGCTACCTGCAAATGGACGTGTTGCGGCGTCAGAGTCTCCAGCACTTCGATGCCTGGGCCGGCACGTTCGGCGAAACTGTGACGGCGATGGAATTGGCCCCGGATGGTGCCGGCTATCGATTGCACACCCGGTTCGCCCGGTTCGTGAACGTCCCGGAGCTCATGCAAATGTTCCGGTCGATGGCCGACGTGCAAACGGCGGACATGCTCAAGCTCCCGATTCCCGCGCTCGACGGTGGCAAGGCCCGCATCGTCCGCGCGCCCACCACACCGGAGTTGAAGGCGTTCGTCGCCTCACTGGCGGTGCGCGCCGAGAAACTCAAACGCGAGAAAATCGATCCCGCGGTGGACAACATGCTCAAGATTACCGGTGAAGGCCGGAAGGCGGCACTCGACATGCGATTGGTGCAGGGCGGCACGGCAGACGCACCCGAGGGCAAGGTCAACCAAGCCGTCCGCGAAATCTTCTCCATCTGGCAGGAAACCCGGGGGGATCGGCTGACGCAGATGGTATTTTGCGATCTGTCCACGCCGAAGGTCGAGGGACGTGGCTTTTCCGTTTACCAAGATGTCAAAGCCAAGCTGGTCGCGCGCGGCGTGCCCGCCGAGGAAATCGCCTTCATCCAAGACTACGACGGCGACGCCGTGAAACTGACGCTCTTCAAAGACGTGCGTTCCGGCAAGGTGCGCGTCCTGCTGGGTTCATCTCAGAAAATGGGCGCGGGCACCAACGCGCAGACCAAGCTGGTGGCGCTGCACCACCTCGACGCGCCGTGGCGTCCGGCGGACATCGAGCAACGCGAGGGCCGGATTCTCCGGCAGGGCAACCAAAACGCGGTCGTTCGCGTGAACCGGTATGTCACGGAAGGCAGTTTCGATGCCTACATGTGGCAGACGTTAGAAACCAAGGCGAAGTTCATTTCGCAGGTGATGACTGGCCAGACGGTGGCCCGGCGGATCGAGGACTTGGATTCACCCGCACTCACGTATGCCGAGGTCAAAGCCATCGCGTCAGGCAATCCACTCGTGATCGAAAAGGCCAAGGTGGATGCCGAGGTCATGCGCCTGTCGCGGCTGCGCTCCGAGCATAGCGAATCGCAGTATGGCACGCGCAGCCGGCTGCGCATGGCCGGCGAAGATGTCGCACGGCTCGAACGGCAGGTGGCGGCCATGGAGCAGGACAAGGCCACGTGCGTGGATACGCAGGGCGAAAAATTCCGGATGGTCGTGGGCCAGAAAACCTACACCGAGCGCGCGGAAGCCGGCGCGGCGCTGGTGTATCTGACGGCCGAACATCGCGACGATCATCTCGCGGGGCGCGCCGGAACCGTCGTGCTGGGCGAGTTGGCCGGTTTCAAACTCGAATACCGCTCAACCTGGCCCGACAAAGTGACGCTGCGGGGCGCGGCCGAACACGTCGCGAATATTTCGCCGTCACCGATCGGCTCCATCAGTTCGCTCGAACACGCGGCGCGTTCCATCGAGGAACACGTGCTGCGGCTCCGCGATGAACTCGCGCGGTGTCGGACGAACCTCGCGGAGTTGACCGCGCTCACGGGAAAAATCTTCGAGCACGAAGAACGCTATCGCGAACTCCTCAAGCGACAGGGCGAACTTGTTGACCTGCTCGACATCACCAAGAATCAGGCGGCGGCGCAACAGGCCGCCAAGTCAGCGGATGACGTCGAATCAGTCGCCGCAACGGTGCCGGAGCCGAGCGTGCCCAGCGAAGAGGAAAGTCCCGACGAGACACCCACGCCTGTCGTCGCAGCCAAACCGGCGTTCGCCAAAACGACGAAACCCCGGCCAATCAAAACCCGCCGGCTTCAGAAAACCGAGTCGCCTCAACCAGTCGCGCCGACCGTGCGATTGGTTTCGGGTAACACCGGGCGGATGAGGATTGCCGTATGAAGGACGAGATCACGAGTGTGCGCATCCCACCGGTTGGCGGGCTTTCGGATGAGCAACGGTTGGGTCGCATTTGCGAACTCTTATCCAAGGCGGTCGTGGCCGACTGGACGGAACAAATCGTCCGCGAAGCCCCGACGAATCGCCTGGTTATCGAGGAAGGGGCGCCGAAGGCGGAGGTGACCGACCGGCAGCGCATTGTGGGCTACCTTGCGCTGGTGGGTCACGCCACGCCTTCGTCAATACGGGCTACCCTCGGCCTGCCCCGGATGCGGCTCTACCGAGCGGTGCAGCCGATGCTCGCGAACGGACGGCTGGTCGCGAGCGGACACACCAGCACGATTACCTATAGGCTAGTTCCCGGAAGAGGAGTCGATCCGGGACTAAACTGATCGCCGGTGAAACCTGAAACTTCAGCGACCGGCTTGTGGGTGCCAGCCGGTATTTATACCCGCGTCTCGACGAACAAACAGTTGGGACGTCGCGTCGAATCCTGCGAGAGTCAGGAGGCCATTTGCCGCGACCACATCCTCAGTCATGCGCCCACGAAGGGCTGGCAGTTGGTGCAGACTTTTACCGATCCGGCCTATTCTGGCGCGACCATGAAACGACCGGGCATGGACGCGCTCAAACGCGCCGTGGCCGCCGGTGAAATCAAGGTCGTCGTGATTTTCAAACTGGAGCGAGTGCTTCGCTCAACCGACGAGTGGGCACCGTTTCGCACCTTCCTTCATCAGAATAATTGCGAACTGGTGAGTGCGATGGAGGACATCTCCGAGAAGACTGCGTTAGGCCGGCTCAAAAATAACCTCCTCGTCAGCGTTTCGGAATACGACCGTCTGAACATCGCGGAGAAAGTCCGTGCGAAGATGGGCGAACAGGCCAAGCGCGGATTGTGGAACGGCGGCAGCGTTCCCTACGGCTACGCTTACGACAAAAACACCCAGACGCTAACGCCGCACCCGGAGGAGGCGCCGGTTGTCCGGCGTATTTTTCAGGACGCGGCGAAGCTCGTATCGTTGTCAAACTTGGCCAACATTCTGAACGCGGAAGGACTCCGCACGAAGCAGCGCCACCTGCGCCGCCGGGACGGGACGCGTCAGGTGATAGGCAAGCAGCAGTTTCGTTCGGACGGCCTGCGCCTGCTTATCACCAACCCGATGTATCGCGGTGCGGTTCGATTCGGGGGCAACGAATACAGCGCCCAGCACCCACCGCTCGTGGAGACGGAACTTTGGGAAGAAGCGAACGCGGCGGTGCGCGAAACCCGTCCGCGTCCCGAAGTCCGGGTTGATGAAAACATGCATCAATACCTTCTGAAGGGAATATGCCGATGCGGTCACTGTGGTCGGGCTTTGGTTCCGAAGACATGCGGCCTCAGTAATAATGCCGGGAAACGGTATCGCTACTACAATTGCGGAACGGTCATGCGGGACGGTAGGCCCGGAGTGTGTCCGGTCGGCCGATTGTCGGCCGCAGCGTTGGACGGTGTGACCATCGCCTTCCTGAGCCAAGTGAGCAAACAGCCGTCGTTGGTCGCCCGCGTGCTCGAAGCTACTCGTTCGCGAACGAAAGGAGATCGGCACGCGCTGAGGGCCGAGCTTGCGGCGTTGGAAATAAAACAGACAAAGGTGCGGGAGGAACTCAGCCGGTGTGTGGATGCGGTCGTCAAGGGTAGCGCCGGGGCACTTGGACCTGAGATCATGCAGAGGGCCGAGTCGCTGCGCATGGAACAGGATCAGTTGCTGGTTCAATTGGAGAGGAAACGACAGGAGATAGCGGCTTGCGAAGCGGCATCGTTCGACGCTCAACGCGTGCAGGCATCGCTGGAACGCCTCGGCACGATTCTACCAAAACTGACGCCGGACGAACGAATCGAGTTGGTGCGCTTGTTTGTGGACCGGGTCGAGGTGCGTGAGCCCGCCAAGTCTCAGTTTGGCGCTTCGGTGGATGATGGCAGCACGCGACGCGTTCTCGCGCTCCGCTTCAAGTTGCATCTGCCCCGGCTGGTCGAAGGAGTTGAACGGACTCTCGGACCGGAACATGCGAAGGGCATTTCACGCCGGCTTCCCGTGACGGGAATGCGGGGCGTGAACTTTGAGGCGAGCGTAGATTTCACCCACGCGGTTCGAGGAGAGGTGACAGTGCTCGCGCCTTTCCAATATCCGGTGCGTGTTTCTGACCGGGGGAGAGAATCGGCGTCAACGTCCTCGCCGCGTTTGCGTGGCGAGCCCAAGCACCTCGTCGTCCGCGCTCAGGAGTGGCGGCATATGCTCGAAACCGGCCACGCCGCCAACCGCCTTGCCCTGGCGAGGCGCTACGGCGTCACGCCCGGTGCTGTGACCCGGATCATGAAACTGGTCAGCTTGCTGCCCGAGATTCAGAATTTTCTTGCCGCCTTAAAATCGAAAGAGGCGATTCGGCATTTCGGAATGAGAAAGATAGGCGATCTGGCCGCGCTTCCGACTGAGGCGCAACGCGCCGCATTCGAGCGAATCCGACGGGCGTTTGCCCAAACGACTCCCGAATTGAACGCGGGCGAGCCGCTCAAACCCTACCGCCCGGAGCGGCGGACCTCGGCGGATGTCTCGGACACCGAACGAATCATCGCGCTACTTCGGGCGTCCGGTCCTACGGCGCCGCGCGCGATCGGGGCAGCAATGAACCTGTCCCGAGTCTCGATCTACCGACGCCTGACGGAGATGGTGACTGCCGGCCAAGTCACAGCGACCGGAAATACCCGGAACGTGAAATATGCGGCAATATCCGCGTAGCGTGTAGCAAGCGTGAGAAGATAAAGGCCGAAAACCGCTCTCCGACCACCAACCCCAAAAAGACGTTTGACTCAAATTCCGCGCCACTCGGCAAAAATCACCTGATTACAGACTTTCTCCTGTCAATCCGTTGAATGCAGCCAGTGTGAAAATATTAAGAACTCGAAACGAGGTTGGGAAAACAATCGGGTAAGTCGCGTTGGAAACGACGGAAACGAATTTCCGAGTTTTCCCAACCTCCGCCCTAGTTCTCGGTTTCACTTGGAGTGATCGCTGTTTTTGGACCTTCCGGCATGCCGCTCGGGAGGTTGGGAAAACTTTTTTACACGCAAAATTCAGCGGGTTTTCGCGTCAAAATTGACCAATTTGATGCGAGAAAAACGCGCGCCAAAATGCCGTTGAATCGCTGACCGCCGCGCTGATTCAGATCGATGTGCGAGGCCCAGTGCGGCGCACCTGATGATGGTAGAATGCCAGCAATCGGGTCAGCCCCGTAAGATTCGAAAACCCCTCTGCGGGCGGGATCGCGGAAGCGACATCGAGTTGGAACCGGTTGTCTGCCTGCTGGGCCTGTTCGCTCGAAACGACATTTCGGGCCGACATGAAGCGATCTACGGCATCCCGCTCTCCAATCCGCCCTGAAACCGCCGCCTCAAAGGTGCCGATGAGATAGTGGCGGCAGCATGTGATCATGATGCTGGCATGGCGAACGTCCTGACGGTCGCGTTGATCGTGACACAGAAGGTTCGCGACTTTTGCCTTGAGCATGATTTCCGGAGCCGGCACGGAATATCGGCTGCCATCCTTGAACTGGATTTCTTCGGTGGCCGTCAGGTCGTCCTCGCTGAGCCCGGTTACGGTGCGAAGGACGTCGACCGTCAGCTCCTTGCCTGAACGAACCATCACAATCTGGCCAAGAACGGGGGATCGCACTTCGGGATTGTCCCGAAAACTCCAGCCCGCCGCGGCAGCCACCCCCATCGCCATTTCCTTGTCCCGGAGATGAATGTCGGCGTCCTTGGAGACGAAAGGGGCATAGGCCGCGAGCTGGCGGTCGCCGCGGTGCGCGTAGTAGGACGCCCAAAGATTTACAGCATGACCACCGACAACCAGCACGCCCTGCCGGAAGATGTCGTTGAACTCTTCCGGGACGGTGGACTCAGTCGCTGACATGCGCGCGTGGCTTCCACACAATTTGCGCTTGGGAAAAATCCATCCGGGCGACGGGGGAATTCTCCCGCTGCAGTTGGGCCGGAGATGTCAGCCCTGCCTCCAGCCGCGCAGTATCATGCATCCGCAAAAGCTTCTTGCGGTGGAAGGTCACCGCTGCGGTCGGATTTTGCGCCAGTGCTTGTAGGTCAGTGTTGATCTCGGAGAGTCGCTCCCTCGCAGGCAGCTGGTGCAACACTGCCCGCCGATCCTGAAAGGGATCGGGCGCGACCCCGGGATGGGTCAACGGCTGGTTGTTGCGGTCCTTGATCATGGCGGGACGGTAGCACGCATAGGATTGAAAACAAGTAAATGCGCCCCGTCCGGGCTAGCCGATGGAGCGGCGGGGACCCGTCCGCGGGGTCGCCCTTTCGGGACCAAAGTCCTCGGGTGCCAGCTTGGGCCGCCCAGCCAGATCCCGTAGGGTCAAAAAACTCATGCAGCCTCTCGGTGATAGAACTTTAGCAGTCCGCCGAGGCGCTCGCGCGTGCGGATTTTACCAGATGAACTGCCGAGCCGGTGTGCTGGCACCGGAAAGAGGATCACGTTTTCCTTACCTTGGTGGTTCCTCTCCTCGTGATAGTGCCGAGCGTAGTTCGAGAGGACATGGCGGAGCGACGCCTCGCCGAACAGGATCAATTTCGACAGACACTCGTCTTTCACGGAGCGATTCCACCGTTCCAGATGGGCGTTTAGGTTTGGACTGCGTGGGGGCAGCGCCCCGGGTTCGACGCCAGCCGACCGCATGATGGCGCAAAATGCAGCGCTAAATTTGGTATCCCGGTCGTGCAGCAGATGTCGACAGCCGCTCAGAAAGCCGTCGCCAACCATCGTCAGGTTGCGAGCAATCTGCTTCATCCACTCCTCCGTAGGCGCGAAGGTGATCCGCGCGATGTGGATCTGGCGGGGAGCAATCCGCATGAACACCAGCACGTAGTAGGTCATCAACCCGGCAGCCGTCCAAACCTCCGCTGTGAAAAAATCCACGGACGCCAGTGTTTCCTGATGCGAGCGGATAAACTCCTTCCACGGCATCTGCTTTCCTCGTTCCGGCGCCGGGGCCAATCCATGCCTCTTGAGGAGGTTCGCCACCGTCTGGTGGCTCACGACGTGCGCCAGATTGCCCATGGCACCGACGATTCTCCGGTAG
>CALRZR010000022.1:0-53172 GCA_943372705.1 Opitutus sp. GAS368
TCTCATCGAGGACCATCAGACCCGCGTCCGAGACATCGAAGCGGCGCTGAAAAAAGACTTCGCCGCCGAGCCGAGCCAACGCGACCTGCAGCAGCTTTCCTTGGCGCATCTGGAGGTGCAGCGATGGGCGGCCGCCCAATCCGGCTCGCCCTTTGCGGCCGATTATTTGTGTGAACTGCACCGGAGATTCTATGCTCAGCTTCCCTCCACCATGCGCGTGGCCACCACCGCGAAAGGCAAAAAAACTCCGCTTACGGGCGGCGATTTGCGGGACGGCGACGTCGAGGTCGGCGCCCACATTGGCCCGCCCCACGAACTCGTCCCGGGGTTGCTCGGCCATTTTCAGTGGCGTTACGAAACGGCCGATTTTTCGCGCATCCAGCGCATCATCGCCATCGGCGCGAGTCACCACCGCCTTGCTTGGATTCACCCATTCCGTGACGGCAACGGACGGGTTGCGCGGCTTTTCTCGGACGCGGTGATCCGACAACTCGGAATCGACGGCGGTGGCCTCTGGTCGTTGTCGCGCGGCTTCTCGCGGAATCGCACGGAATACTACGAGCGCCTGTCCAACGCCGACCAGGAGCGCAGCCGTTCGAGCGCCGATGACGGCCGCGGCCATCTCAGCGAACGCGCACTCTGGGATTTCTGCGAATTCACCCTGCGCGTGATGGCCGACCAGATCGCCTTCATGGAGCAACTGCTGGACCTCGATACCCTCGAACGGCGCATCGGGCACTACGTCCGCGTGGTAGACGCGCAGGTAGCGCCCGAAGCCGACCGCGTTTTCTTGCTCCTGCGCGAAGCGCTGCTGCGCGGCGAATTTCCCCGCGGCGACGCCGCGCGCATCATCGGCGCCGGCGACCGCACCGGCCGCTCCGTGCTAACCCTCGCCATCGCCGCAGGCCTGCTCGTGTCCGATACGCCCAAATCCCCGGTGCGCCTGGGCCTGCCGGCCAAAGTGCACGAGACCTATTTCCCGCAACTTTTCCCGGTAAACCAAGTCACGGGCAATGTCGGGTGATTGGATACGGCATATCGAATATGCGCGGCGACATCGTTCATCGAATCTCCAGAGTCCATGCGGACATCTTGCGGACAAAAGGCTCACCGTCGCCCACCCCGACAGCGAGCACGACATCCCCGACGCCCAGCGCAAAACGGCCTACCGCCTCCTCGACTCCGTGCTCAAGCCGTAGCCCGCCAGGACGCCATCTGGTTGGCGCGGGCCGCCTCCACCGCGCTCACCGCCCGGTCGCTCGACGGATGCACTCTTGAAGAATTTTGTCGTCGTCCGTTGTGCGGAGCAGTTCGCAGAGAGCGCGGATCGTTTTCAATCCCACGTCGATCTCGCCATCCCACAATTGAACGAATCCGAGGGTGAGCTGATGCGGGAAGTAATTGGCTCGGTCGAGTGTGGGCTGATGCTCTTTGAAAAACGCGCAGAAGTCGGCGACCGAAACAACACGGCTGAAGTCTTGAATGGCGCGCGGCACGCAGAAGTCGGCGCAGGCGCGGATCTGCGCGACCGGGGCGGCGATATTGTAGCCCGTCAAGAAGCCGAACTCAGGCGCAGGCGGAGTTAGCAGGCGCGAGTCTATCATCAGGTCCATGATCGCATTTTTGTCCGTGCTCTGGCGGCGAAACTGACGTTGCCAGGAAGGAATCTCGCCCGTCGAAAATCCCCACGCGGGCGCAAACGTCGCGCCTTTGTAAGCGCGCAGCTCGAATAGCTCGCGCAGCGGGAGTTTGGTCGCACGCACCCACTTTCTCCCTCCGATTGGCTTGAAGCCGATCGCTGCCAACGGCGCGCCGAAGTAGGTCGCGATGGGTTCCTCCAAACAAGAGATCGTCGGCATATCGGGCGTGCGCCGGGGAACAAAGACACCTGGCCCGTAGGTTTCCTCGATCATCCGGCGAATATCATTTGGGTTCATAGGTATCTTTTCTCCATCCGAAATAGATTGAATAAGCCGAAAATGGCATGCCGATTCCGCGTCTCAATCTGAGATCAAACACGACTGCGCGCGAAACAAACGGAGCGAGGCGCTCGACTTCACTTCAGATCGAACGCTTCCATATCGGGCACCAAGCCTTTGAAGGAGAGTTAGACACTGATACCGTCGAGTAAGCGCCTCCCGCACACGAACCAGTTATCCTCAAAATTTTCCGCTGTTCACCCACGCTCGACCGCACCCGAGGTCTTGGTTCAGTCTCGTTGGCAAGCAAACTATCAAGCCCACAAATTACCGTCCCCATCCGCGTCCCCACTCGCTTTCCTCGATGAAATCCCTCGCCGCTTTGCTTTTCACCGCCTCCGCCCTGCTCGCCGCCGAGCCCGGCCGCCCGCTCGACACCCCCGACGCGTGGACCTTCGCCGATCCTGCCGCGTGGACTTGGACGAAGGACGACGGCCACTCGATTCTCACCCTCCAACGCCAGCAGACCTTCAAGCCCACCGTTCGCAGCCCCTTCAATCTCGCGTGGCTCAAGACCACCGAGTGGAAATCCTTCACGCTGACGGTCGAGGCGCAGCTCACAAAATTCGACGCCGGCAACAACGACCTCTGTCTCGCCTTTGCGCGCCAGGACGACACGCGGTTCTACTACGCCCACCTCGGCGAAAAGGCCGATGGCGTGCACCACCAGATTCACCTCGTGGATCACGCCGATCGTAAAGCCATTACCGCCACCCGCACCGCGGGCACACCTTGGCAGCCCGATCGGTGGCACCGTCTCAAACTCACCCACGACGACGCCAGCGGCAGCATCGCGATTTATTTTGATGACATGGAAAAGCCCGTCCTGACCGCGCAGGACAAAACCCTCGCCCACGGCTGGATCGGCCTCGGCTCCTTCGACGACCTCGGCAAATTCCGGAACCTCGAAATTCGCGGCGAGAAAAAGTAACCGCCGCGAATCGCCGGACCTTCTCCGCTTCGTTACTTGCCCGGCTTCGCCTTCAGTGCGGCGAGTTGGTTCTGTGCCACTTTGGCGAGATGACTCGTCGGCAGCGCCTTCGCCACCGACTCCAACAACTCGCGGGCCACGGACGCGTTGCCCTCTTTCGCCATCAACGCCGACGCCATGATCGCGGCGTGCGCCGCCGGCACCTTTAGATCCGCCGGGCCCGCGCTCAGCACCTTTTGCAGCGTCTTCGTCGCATCGCGGTTCGCAATCATGCCGAGCGAAGCGATCGCCTCTTCGGCCACGCCGCGTTTCGGATCGAGCGCCAGTTTTTGTAATTCCGCGACCGCTGCCGTGTCGCGACGCACCCCGAGCGAATTCACGACACCGGACAGATAGCGGCCTTCGAGCGTCGGCAGCGCCTTGCGTAGCGCCGCTCCGGCCGAAGGATCTTTAATGCCTTCGAGTCCGCTACGGGCGTAGTCCGCCAGGTGCTCCTTGTCCAACAGCGCCGCGAGCGGCGCCACCGACTTCGGACCGCCGACATCGCCGAGTTCCTGACACGCACGGGCTTTTTCTTTCAGCCCCGCATCAGACGCGAGCACGGCCAACGCGGCCGACTCGGAAGACACCGCCGCAGCCACCGGGCCGGCCAATGCCGCCACCACCAGAGCCGGAATGAGAGAACGAATGAGTTTCATAGGATTACCTCTGGGCTGGGGTTCAGGCGTGCCATGGCGCGCGGCGCGCCCGGCTGCACATACGGTTGGCGTCGGCATCGTTCACAAACGTCTCGGTAACGGGATCAAACTCCACCTTGCGCCCGAGCCGCCAACCGATGGAGGCCGCGTGCGAGATAATGTGACCGCGCCGCGTGACGTCGGCATTGCAGGCCGGTTTGCCGCGCGATTTCACACAATTGAGGAAATCGCGGACGTGCTTCGACGGATCGGTGCCGTGCATTTCCTTCGGCGCACCACCGGCCAAAAGTTTCGGTGACGAAACCGCGATCTTGCCGGTGTCGGCCGCCTCGACCCAACCCTCGTCGCCTTCGAAGCGCACCGGGCAGGTTCCCGGGACGACCCAGCTGCCTTCGCCTTTGAACCCGGAGAGGCGCATGACGAGTTTCACGCCGTTGGCGTATTTCCCGTAGATGGTCTGCCCGTCGGCTTCGTAGGAAACCGGCGTGGTGTGGTCCGCGCTTGCGCCCCACTGGCAAAGATCGACCGTGTGCGCGCCCCACTCCGGCAACGCCGCACCGCCATGGAAATCATAGTAACCGCGCCAACGTCCGTTGATGTAGTCCTTGTTGAAGGGGCGCCACGGTGCCGGCCCTAGCCAGCGGTCCCAATCGACGAGTTCGCGCGCCGGCTCCGGCTCCGCGGGCAGCCATTTGTGGCTCTCCTGCAGCGGGAGAATGCCCGCGTGGACCGTGTGAATCTTGCCGAGTTTACCGCTGCGGGCCAGCTCCGCGGCGAATTGGAAATTATCGACGTTGCGACGTTGCGTGCCGGATTGGAAAACCCGTCCGTAACGGTTCGTCGTATCCGCCAATTCCTGACTCTCGCGCACCGTCATGCTGCACGGTTTTTCACAGTAGATGTCCTTGCCCGCTTTCGCTGCGAGCATGCTCAACAACGCGTGCCAACGGTCACCCGTGGCGATCAGCACCGCGTCGATATCGGGCCGCGCGAGGACTTCATACATGTCGCGGGTCTTCAGGCAGTCTTGGTTGTTGTATTGCCGGTTCGCCATCACGCGCACGACTTCGCGCCGCGTCTCCTGCACATCGGCGATCATGACAAACTGCACGTCGCTCTGACTGAGGAAATGTTTGAGCACCTCGCGTCCGCGGGGGCCGATGCCGATGCCGCCAACCACGATGCGATTGCTCGGTGCGACCTTGCCGTCCAAGCCCAACGCCGATGCGGGGATAAACGTGGGCATGCCCAATGCCACTGCCGAGGTTTTCAAGAAGTGCCGTCGTGTGAATTTCATGGGAGGAGAGAAGACGATTCGGGGATCGAGGGGGAGGGTTTCAGCAACTGACGAGGGAGGGGATTTCGGGAAGCAACTCGGTTGGGTCGCCCCAACACGAGCGAGTGCCGCAGTGTGGCCCTCTTCCGGACTCACGTCTGCGCATCGCTTGGCAAAGCCCACGCGAAATTTGAGGAAACACAAACCCAATGCCGCCGACCTGACGGCATCCGCCGCCGCAATCCCACCCGCGACCCCGCCTCCTGCACTTCACCTCACCCGCACCCGATACAGATACGCATCCGAGGTCCAATCCCGCTGCGGCTCCGGCGGCGAGCGCTCGAAGAGGCGGCTCAGGTTCACCACGATCTCGCCCGTCTCGCGATCTTCCCTCGCCGAAAAATTCGACAACGCCAGCAGCGGGCTGTCGCCCTCCTTCCGCTCGTCGATCACGCACACGGTTTCCCGTCGCAGCAATCCGCTCGTCACGTCCACTTCGCCGATCACGAGCGGTGTGCGCGGCTGGTTCCCGGTCGGATTCGCGGGCACGATATTGCCGATCCAGAACAGCCGCCCCGATGAATGCGGCACGAGTTGCGAGCACGCACTCGGCGAAAAAAACTCCCCGCCCTCCGCATAGGTCCACGGAACCGGTTTCGTCCACGTGCGACCTGCGTCGCTCGACCACGCCACCCAGCGCCGACCGGGCAGCGCGGGCTTCCCACCGTTCGACCCGCGCAGCACCATGAGCAACCGCCCGTCCGCCAGCGGCGCCACCGTCGGCTCGTCCATCCCGCGCGTGGACCGCTCCGGATCGCCTTTCACGAGCGCCGACATCTCCCAGTCAATTTTTCCTTCGGCGCCCGCCTCGGCGTGCCAGCGCCCCCGCAACACCGCCGCATCCGTGTAGGTGTAGCCACCGCCCGGATTGAAATATTTTCCGTCCGGCCCAAGCGGCGACACAATCACCGGCAGCACCAGCGTCCCGTCCGCAAGCACGATCGGCACCGACGCCAGATCGCCGACCATCACACAATTTTTCCCGACCCACACACCCGGCAACGGGTGCAGCGGCGAGAACTCCTTCCCGAGCTCGATGATCTGTTCGTTCACCGGCCAGGTGCGCCCACCGTCCACCGACACTTGGTAGGTCACATACCATTGGCGCATGCCCTCAAGCGGATCGTCCGTCGGCAGCAGCCCCTCGATCTGAAAACGCACAAACCGCCCCGTCTGCGCATCCGCCACGCCGCCACGCAGCGCCCGCCGAAATTTTCCGCCCGCCCGCACCTCGAGCGTCGGCACTTCCGTCGGCTCGCTCCACGTGCGCCCGTGATCGCGCGATGTGCGCAAAAACGCCACGTCGACCGTATCCGAGCGCGACATCAACTGATGCAGCGAAATCAACTCCCCGCCGCTCGGCCGCGTGTAGTAGCTTGCCGCCAGCACCGCCACACCCGCCCGCGGTGAAGCGAGAAAAACCTCGCGCCGAATCGCCCGCCCTTCCGCAGCGCGTGCCCCCGCTGCCGCCACGGTGATCCCGGCGAGCGCGCCCAATAGCATGCCCAGTCTGTTTGCCCGCCGCCCGGTCGTTTGCATTCCCGACGTTGCCCGAGCTCCTCTCCCTCCCGTCAAACAGAAAACCCGCCGCCGCTGCCCCCTTTGCGGCAATTCGACTCACGCCAACCATCCGTGCGATTACCTCGCCTTTCACCTCAACCGCGCATCGATGCCCACCGTCACCGGTCCTGTCGTTCGCCAGCGTCCCTCCGCCAGATTCTCGCCCCGCCCCGTCGGAGAATACCGTCAAATCAGCCAATTCACGACCACGTTACTCCGTCCCGCTTGGCGACACCCCCGTCATCCAGCCAACCTGCCCACTCTCCGCAAACCCTCTCACAATCCCCTCCGCCGCAAATCCGTCGTTGCTCTCGAGCTGAACAATCGAAGACCCCGGCATTGTGGAGCCAGAAGCCTCCCACGCCCCACAACGTGGCCGGGATTCTGCCGCGGTAGTAGCGGTCGTTACCCCGTCGGCTGCCTCCCCGAAAATTCCGTAACACCCACCCCCGCGCCACCGTTCAACGCGGCATGACGACCTCGCCGCCCGGCGCACCCGCCGCGTCCTCCGCGCCTGCCGCGCCCAACCGCACCGTCGGCCTCGCCCGCACTTCCCAAACCACCCCGCTGCGACCGCGCTTCCCGGGCGAATTTTTCTTCGCGCTGCGCCGCGATCCGCTCGCGTTCCTGACGCGCCTCGCGCGCGACCACGGTGATTTCACGACGCTCCGCTTCGCCGGCCAAAACGTCGTCCTCCTCAATCACCCCGATCTCATCCACGACGTTCTCGTCGCCGACGCCGCGAGCTACAGCAAAGGCGTCGCCCTTCGCCGCGCGCGCCTCTTTCTCGGTGAAAGCCTGCTCACCAGCGAGGGCGCGAAACATCGCCGCCAACGCCGGCTCGTCCAGCCCGCCTTCCACCGCCAACGCCTCGCCGGCTACGCCGACGCCATTTCCGCCGCCGCCCTCCGCGCGGCCGAAACGTGGACACCCGGCACGCGCCGCGACGTTGCCGCCGACATGGCCGCCCTGACGCTCGATGCGGTCTGCCGCACGTTGTTCTCCGCCGATGTGGCCGACTCCGCCCGCAGCGCCGGCGAGGCCCTCGGCACGTTGATCGAAAACTTCAACCGCATTCTGCTCCCCTTCTCCGAGTTCGCGTTGCGTCTGCCGTTGCCCGCGTCCCGCCGTATCCGCGCCGCGCGCACCACCCTCGACGAGATCGTGTTTCGCCTCATTCGCGAGCGCCGCGCCGCCGGCCGCGACACCGGCGATCTCCTCTCCACGCTCGTTTTCGCCGAGGATGCCGACCGCCCCGGCGAACGCCTGTCCGACGACGAAACCCGCGATCAGGTCATGACGCTTTTCCTCGCCGGCCACGAGACCACCGCCAACGCCCTCGCGTGGACCTGGTCGCTCCTCGCCGAAAACCACGCCGCCGAATGCGCCTTGCACGCCGAGCTCGCCGCCGTCCTCGGCGGTCGCGCTCCTACTTTTGCCGACCTGCCGCGTCTCGTGTTCACCGAGCAAGTCGTGCGCGAGTCACTCCGCCTTTATCCGCCCGCCTGGATCATCGGTCGCCGTGCGCTGATCGAGACCGAACTCGGCGGTCGCTCCCTCGCCGCCGGCACGACCGTGCTGACGAGCCCGTGGGTCACGCACCGCGATGCCCGCTGGTTCGAATCGCCCGCTGCCTTCTGCCCGTGGCGCTGGACTCCGGCGCTCCGGGAAAATCTGCCGAAATTTTCCTATCTGCCCTTCGGCGGCGGACCGCGCGGTTGCATCGGCGAGAGCTTCGCATGGATGGAACTCATCCTCGTCGTCGCCACGCTCGCCCAGCACTGGCGACTCCTCCCTGCGCCAGGCACGCGCCCGCCCGTGCCTCAGCCACGCATCACCCTTCGTCCCGCCGGCGGCCTGCCCATGCTCGTCGTGCGTCGGGCCTGACTCTACGCGGCATTTCGTCCGATCGCATCTCGCCGCGCGCGTGGCGCAACAACGCACGCGCTCACCGCTCGAGGTGCTTCGCCAAAAATGCGAGCGCCACCGGTCGCAGATCGCGCGACAGCGGTTTCTTGCCCCACGTCTGAAAATCAAACGTGTGCCCGGCTCCCTCGACCATCACGAGTTCGTGCGGCACGCCGTGTTGCGCGAGCACGCGCGCCAGTTCGTGCGATTGGTCACGGTCCACCGTCATATCGAGATTACCGTGGAGCAGCAGCACCGGCGGCGAAGCCTTTGTCACATGCGTCACGGGCGAGGCCGCCCGATAAACCGGCGCCGCCGGATCGCTTGCACCAAACACCTTCGCCGGCCCCACCGTGCGAAATTTCCCCGTCGGCGTGCCGTCCGTCGCTACTTCCTGCCGCGTCACCATGTTCGCGATCCCATACATATTGATCACCGCCCGCACCCGGCTCGACACGCCCAGATAAGGCGTCGCCGCCCCCGTGGGCTCAAACTCCGTGTTGTCCCCCGTGAACCCCACCATCAGCGCCAAATGCCCGCCCGCCGATCCGCCCGCGACCGCGATACGCTCGGGATCGATTCCATACTTCGCCGCATTCGCCCGCAGAAACCGCACGCCGTTTTTGCAATCGTGGAGATTCGTCGGCCACGCGCCGTCGCCGAGCCGATATTCGACGCTCACCGCGACGTAGCCCGCGTCGGCGAGCGTGGTGCAAATGTTCTTCGCGCGATTCTCCGTCTTCACACCACCCGACCAACCGCCCCCGTGAATCCACACGACAGCTGGTGAGCGTTTCCCGTTCACCGGCGGCACCGGGAGATAGAGATCCAGTTTCTCGGCGCGGTCGGGAGCGAGATAGGTCACATCGGCAACGATCCGCGGTGTTGCGACCTTCTCGGCCGCACGCGGCACAGTCACCACCATCGGGATAACAACAACGGCCACGGCGAGATTTAACAACGAGTGTAGCTTCATGGTTTTCATCAGCGGTTCCCTCGAACTTCAGCGCCCACCGCTCCGCATGGCCGCCGCGTCAAAATGGTCAATCACGCCATACGCGCGCTCGTTGATGTGCTTCATCGCCGCGAGCAAGGGCGCGTAGGGCACGTAACGGTTGCTCACGATGCCTTTGTTCGAATCCGTGTTGGACGGGTCCGCCTTCGTGTCGGTGGGATCGTTGTCCCCGTATTTGAACCAATGCCAGCCGACGCATCCGCGCGCCTCGAGCAGGCCCAGCGTGAAATTTTCGTAGAAGCGTCCGCGGTCCGCCTGCGTTTTCACCGTCCAGCCCGCGCCCGACGTGTTCGCCATCCCCGAGTCCATGCCCTTCGCATACCACTCGGTGATGAGAAACGGCCGCCCGCTTTCCTTCACCCACATGTCCATCCTCTCGGCCACCGGCGTCCACGCATTGTAGTAGTTGATCGCCACCACATCGAGGTGCGGGCCCGCCGCCTTGAACACCTCCGGAAAACGCAAGGCCGCGCCGTGGAGGCGAGGCCCCAGCACGAGGTGATTCGGATCCACACGCCGGATCGCGCGCGCGACGATCTCGAAGTAGCGCCCGGCCACCACGCCGAGAAAATCCTGCTGATCCTGCTCCGTGATGTCCTTCGCCGTCGCGCCCGCCCCGTGCCGCGCCCGCAGCCACGCCGCCGCCGCGCGGTGCCCCGCATCGCTCTCGGGCAACGCGAGGTAGTTCGCGAGCGCCTCGCGTTTGAACGGCAGCTCGTTGTCCGTGAAATGCCCCAGCAACCGCGGGTCGTCCTTCGTCGCCGCGAGTTGCTGCGCGTGCTCCTGACAAAAAGCCGCAAACTCCGGATCGAACACAAAGATGCTGTCCTTCGGATAGCCGGTGTGGCCGGGTTTCTGATACGTGCCGCCGCGCTTCTTCCCGTAGCTGCTCATGAAATTCCAGATCAGCGTGTAGGCCGGCGGCTGCGGGGCCGCCCGCAGTTTCGCCGTATCGGTCCACGCCCCCGTGCCGTTGAAGCCATGCTCGCGCAGGAGCGCCATCGTCTGCGCCGCCCAGCCTTCGTCGTTCCCAAATTTTTCCCGCCACACCGCCTGCGCCCCGTTCGTGCGCAGCGGCGCCACCGACACGACCGCCTTGTGGACAAACAGCCCGCCCTCCGGATCGACGAGCCACCAGCGCCCGCCGATCTGCTCGGCGTGAAAGAAACCCGTCGCTTTCCCGCGTCGGTCGGTCCGTCCGCCAAAAGCCGTGAGCGCCCCATCCGTCTTCGCCTGCACGTCCGCGGGCAGATCCTCCAGCGTGCGCGTGGGCTGCTTTTTCCACGTCCCGCCCGGTTTTGCCGCGACTTCGACAGTGGTCGCCGCAAATCCCACGTGTGCGGTCCACATCACCGCCGCTGCCGCCATCATCGCCGTCACAGAAAATGTTTTCATCGGTTGCAGCCAAGACGCGCGCGCTCCGGCGCGGTTGCCCGCCCTGCCGCAATTCTTCCCTCCTGCCACGCCCGCCGAAATTCCAGTTTGCCCCCGCCCGCGCGCACACCGACCTTCCCCGCCCCCACTTCCTCCATGCCCCGCTTTTCCCGCCCGCCCCGCGTGCTCGCACGCACCATTTCGCTCATCGCCGTCCTCGCCTGCGCGCTCGTCACCACGCGCGCCCAATCGCTACTCGCCCCCGAGCGCCTGCCGCTCGACACCCTCGCGGCCTTCAAACCCACCACGGCCAATTGGCGCCTCGCCGGCGGTTTCACCGGCGATCCGCGCCGCGATAAATCCCTCGGCGCCGCCGCCGGCACCGGCGTCCTCATCTGCAATCCCGGCAAGACCCCCGATACCCGCGGCCACTTGTTCACCGCTTGGGAGCACGGCGATATTGAGCTCGATCTCGAATTTCTCCTCAGCCCCGGCTCGAATTCCGGCGTCTACTTGATGGGCCGCTACGAGGTGCAGCTCTTCGATAGTTGGGGCGTGAAGTCGCCCACGCCCGCCGACTGCGGGGGCATTTACTCGCGCTGGGACGCCGCCCGCGGCAAGGGCAACGAGAGCTATGACGGCATCGCGCCCCGCGCCAACGCCAGTCGCGGCCCCGGCCTCTGGCAATCGCTCCACATCGAGTTTCAGGCCCCGCGTTTCGACGCCACGGGCAAGAAAACGAAAAACGCCCGCTTCGCGAAAGTCCTCCTCAACGGCCACCTCATCCACGAAAACGTCGAGGTCACCGGCGCCACCCGCAGCGCGCTTTTCGAACAAGGTCCCGAAGCGCCCCTCGGCCCGCTCATGATCCAGGGCGACCACGGCCCCGTCGCCATCCGCGGCCTCGCCTACAAACGCTTCGAGGCCGATGCCCGCTTCGTCTTCACCGATCTCGCCTACCGCCTCTACGCCGGCGTCTTCAGCCGCGTCGGCGCCTACGAAGCGGATACGCCCGTCGCCACCGGCGTGCCCGCCAGCTTCGCCCACACCGCCGTCGAAAAAACCGGCAAGTTCGCCCTCGTGCTCACGGGCCAACTCCTCGTGTCGCGCGCCGGCGAATACGCCTTCACGCCGCAAACCAACACCCCCGTCCGCCTGCTCCTCGACGACCGGCCCGTGATCAGCCCCGTCGAGCGCGGCGGTCAGGCCGGCAGCGTGCAACTCGCCGCCGGCAAGCACACCGTGCGGCTCGACTACGTGCACCACGGCAACGGCCGTCCCTCCCTTGAGATCATCGCCGAAGGCCCCGGCCTCGCTCCGCAACCGCTCGGCGGCCCGTCCACCGCGACACCCGCGGGCGTCCGCCGCCCGCCTTCATCGGCAAAACAGATCCTCCTCGAGCCCGCCGATCGCATCCGCCTGCAGCGCGGCTTCGTGCCCTTCGAACCTAAGAAACGCCTCTACGCCGTCAGCGTCGGCACCCCGCAGGGAATCCACTATGCTTACGATTTCGAGACCGGCGCCGTGCTGCGCGTCTGGCGCGGCCCGTGGCTCGACACGGCCGACATGTGGGAGGGCCGCGGCGAGCCCCAACTCGCCAAGCCCACCGGCCCGGCCCTCACCCTCACCGCCAAACCCACCGTCGCCCTCGTCGATTTCCCCAAGGCCCATGGCTGGCCCGACGCCGCCGACGCGCTCCATTCCTCGCAGGGCTACACGCTCGAACCCGACGGGCAGCCCGTATTTCTTTCCACGTTGTCCGAGCTCTCCATCCGCGACCGCATCGCGCCCGCCGCCGACGGCAAATCGCTCCATCGCCGTCTCGATTTCAAAGGCTCGCTCAACTCTTGGGAAACTCAGGTCCTCCTCGCCGAGGCCGCCGTCATCACGCCGCAACCCACCGGCGGCTGGGTGATCGGCGACCGCACCTACTACATCGATTGGCCCGCCGATTCCCCCCACCTCCCCGCCGTGCGCATCGTCGGCGACCGCCAGTTCCTCGTCGTGCGCCTCTCGAAAGCCACGCTCGAAGCCCCGCTCACCTACTCGCTCGTCTGGTAACGCCGCCGCCATGAAACGCACTTTCCTCTCTCCGCTCTCGACCCGCGCCGCGTCAGCTACGTTCGCTTCGCTGGCGCTCGCCCTCTCCGCCGGTTCCGCGCACGCCCAGACGAACAACCCGTCCTCCGCCGAGCGCTTCGCCAAACCCAGCGACGAACTCGTCGCCCGCGAAAACCAATACTGGCGCCGCATCCCGCTCGAAGTTCCCGAGGGCATCGTCCTCGAAACCAGCGGCATTCTCCCGCTTCCCGGGCAGCGCCTCCTCGTCACCACCCGCCGCGGCGAGGTCTGGTTCGTCGACGGCGCCTACGCGCCCGAAGCGCGACCGAAATTCACGCTGTTCGCCTCCGGCCTCCACGAGCCGCTCGGCCTCATCGCCGCCCCCGCGTCCAAGGGCGGCTACTACGTCGCCCAGCGCCAGGAAGTCACCCGCCTCGCCGATACCGACGGCGACGGCCGTGCCGATGTCTTCGAGACGATCGCGAAGATCCCGATCTCCGGCAGCTACCACGAATACGCCTTCGGCCCCGTGCTCGCGCCCAACGGCAATCTCGGCCTCTCGCTCAACGTCGCCTTCGGCGGCGCCACCCAGGCTCCCGTGCCGTGGCGCGGTTGGTTCATGGAGATCACGCCCGACGGCCAGATGCTCCCCGTCGCCACCGGCCTCCGCTCGCCCGCCGGTTTCACCGTCACCGCCGCCGGCGATTGGTTCGCCACCGACAACCAAGGCGAGTGGGTCGGCTCCGGCAAACTCACCCACATCGAGCGCGGCGATTTTCTCGGTCACCCCGCCGGCCTCACGTGGAGCAAACTCCCCGGCTCCCCCGTCTCGCTCCGCCCCGCCGACATCACGAGCTTCGGCGAACCGATGTCCGCCGTCGCGAAACGCCTCCCCGGAGTGAAACCGCCCGCCGTCTGGCTCCCTCATACCGTGATGGGCATCTCCAACTCCGGCGTGATCGAAGATCTCAGCCGCGGAAAATTCGGTCCGTTCGCCGGCCAGCTTTTTGTCGCCGACCAGGGCCAGAGCAAAATCGCCCGCGTCAGCCTCGAGAAAATCAAAGGCGTCTGGCAGGGCGCCGTCTACGCCTTCCGCAGCGGCTTCGATAGCGGCATCATCCGTCTCGCTCAGGGTGAAGATGGCTCGCTCTTCACCGGCGAGACCGAGCGCGGCTGGGGTTCCCTTGGCCCGAAGAAACACGGCATCGAGCGCCTCGTCTGGACCGGCGAGACGCCATTTGAAATCAAAGAAGTGAAAGCCCAGCCCGACGGCTTCGTGCTCACGTTCACCCGCCCCGTCGACCGCGCCACCGCCGAAAAACCCGAAAGCTACGGCGTATCCAGTTTCACCTATCTGTGGCACAAAGAATACGGCAGCGCCCCCTCAAACCGCGCCGCGTGCCCCGTCCGCAAAGTCGTCGTCGCCCCCGACGGCCTCAGCGTCCGCCTCGCCACGCTTTGCCTGCGTGAGGGCTACATCCACGAAATCAAAGCCGCCGGGCTCCGCGCCGCCCAAGGGGACGAACCGCTCTTGCACAACATCGCCTACTACACCTTCAACCGTTTCCCCGACGGCCCGCGCATCATCCCCATCGACCCCAGGGAGGCCGAGCTCTGCGTCGTGCCCGTCCCCGCCCAAGCCAACGTTGCCACCAAGAAACACCCGACGCGCCCCGGTCCCAACTGGGCCGGCGACGACGGCGACAAGACCATTCTCCTCGGCACGCAGCCCGGCCTGAAATTCGACCAGACGCTACTCACCGTGAAAGCCGGCGCCCGCGTCCGCCTCGTCTTCCGCAACACCGACGACATGCTGCACAACTTCGTCCTCTGCGCCCCCGGCAAAGGTGAATCCGTCGGCGCCGCCGCCCTCGCCCTCGGTGTCGATGGCGCCGCGAAGAACTACGTTCCCGAGACCGACGACGTGCTCTTCCACACCGCGCTGGTCCTCCCCGAGGCCAGCGACACGATCTACTTCACCGCCCCCGCCACCCCCGGCGACTACGACTACCTCTGCAGCTTCCCCGGTCACTCCGCCCTGATGAAAGGCACCCTCCGCGTCGAAACGAAGTAGGGCAGACTTCAGTCCGCCCTCGCTCCTCGCATCGACACTCGAAACCGCCATGTCCTCCGATCTCCCGCCCCTCCCCACCGAGCCCCGCCCCGGCCTCTACCGTCACTACAAGGGCAACGACTACCGCGTCATCGGCCTCGCGCGCCATTCCGAGTCGCTCGATCCGCTCGTCGTCTACCAAGCCCTCTACGGTGAACGTGGTCTCTGGGTCCGCCCCGCTGCGATGTTTGTCGAAACGATCGAGCTGAACGGCCAACGCGTGCCGCGCTTCGCCTTGGTCACCGCCGACTGACGCGGCCGAGTTTTGGTGCGCGCGCTCCGGGCCGCGATTTTCATCGTCGACTTCAGTGCGCCCGGTTGAAGTTCAGCGGTCGCCCCACCCCATGACCACCGTGCCCCCGTTTGTCCGCCTCGCCTTCACCGCCTGCCTTTTCCTCTGCGTCGCGCTCGGCGCCCGGGGGCAATCCTCCGCCACCGGCACCATCGAGGGCCGCGTGCAAAACGCCGTCTCCGGCGACTATCTCAACAACGCCCGCGTCTCGCTCAAGGGCACCGAGTTCGTCGCGCTCACCGACGAAAGCGGCACCTTCCGCCTCGCCGGCGTCCCCGCGGGTCCCGCCATTTTGCGTGTGCGCTTCGCCGGCTTCGACGAACAGGAAATCCCCGTGACGGTCACCGCCGGGCAAATCGCGCAACGCGACATCACCCTCTCCAGTCAAAAGCGCTACGGTGAATCCGCCGGCACCGTGAAAATGGAAGCGTTCACCGTGCAGTCGAAAAAGGAAACCGACGCCGCCGCCATCGCCGTCAACGAACAGCGCGTCGGCCTCGGCCAAAAGAGCGTCGTCTCCGCCGATCAGTTCGGCACGCTCCCCGATTCCAATCCCGGCGAGCTCATGAAGTGGCTGCCCGGCGTCAGCGTAGAGTATTTCGCCAACAACATTGTCGGCGTAAGTGTGCGCGGCTTCGACCCGGTAAACACCGAGATCCGTTTCGACGGCATGCCCACCGCGTCCGCCTCCACCTCGACCCTCGGCACCGGCAACCGCGACCGCAACTTCGAGATGATGGGCTCTTCCTCGGCCGATATTTCCCGCGTCGAAGTCCGCCTCCTCCGCACGCCCGAAGATAGCGCCAACGCCATCGGTGGCTCCGTGAACATGATCCGCCGTTCCGCCTTCGAGACCAGCCGCACCCGCTTCACCTACAACGCCCTCTTCACCACCGACCACGAGTCCTTCGTCCTCGGCGCCCGCTCCGGCATCCGCGACACCCGCGTGCCCGGCTGGCGTCCCAATCTCAAAGCCACGTGGACGCACCCCGTGTCCAAGACTTTTGGCTACGCCCTCACGTTTAACCACAACGACGTCCTCGCCCGCGTGCACTGGTCGTTTCCCACCGTGAACTTCGGCACCGCCGATCAAGCCGCTGCCGCCCGCGCCCGCCTCGCCGCCGGCAAACCCCTCACCACCGTCAGCGCCTACAACCCGCTCCCCACCACCGAAGGCCTGCACGACAATCCGAAACAGGACGTCACCGACAGCGCCTCCGCCAAATTCGACTGGAAGCCCACCCGCGAGCTCAAGGTCTCCTACTCCGTCAGTGGTGGCCGCTACCAGGAGCGCGCCGGCGACGACATCCGCTTCACATGGAATACCGGCGCGCAGAGCACCGCTGTCACCGCCGCCGTCCTCGACGCCCCGCTCGGCGCACCCGGCACCAACAGCGAACACGCCGTCTACGGCAACCTCGGCACCGGCTCCATCCGCTACGATCTGCGCGAAGCCTGGCGCAACGGCACGAAGGACACCTTCACCAACGCCGTCGACTCCGAGTGGCGCCGGGGCGATTGGCAGCTCAATGCCGCCGGCTCGTTCTCGCGCTCGCGTCACACGTTTCGCGATACCGACGACGGTTTCTTCGGCAGCAACACCCTCACCGGTTCCACGCTCCCGCTCACCGGCCTCGGCACCGGCACCGCCTCCCGTCAGCTCATCACAGTCAATTTCCTCGATAACGGTCCGAAATTCAACGCCCGCACCATCAAGTCCCTCGCGTTCACCCCCGCCGTCGGCACCACCCCCGCCGTCAACGGCCCCGAAATCAACTGGCAGGACCCCGCCAAGATGACGATCGGCGGCGCCGTTTCCCGCACCGGCAAAACCGCCGAATCCATCGCCGCCCTCCGCCTCCGCGCCAAACGCACCTTCTCCCTCGCGCAAAATCCGTTCTCCGTCCGCCTCGGCTACGACTACGACGAACTTTTCCGCAACGTGCAGCGCTACGATTCCAACCTCTGGACCTTCGTCGGCGCCGACCACCTCGCGCAGACCGCCGACGACCACGCCGGCCAAATCGCCGCCGTCAACGTCCTCCCCGAGCGCGACACCTACTACGATTTTCCCGCTGTCACGCGCACGAGCATGCGCCGCCTCTACGCGCTCTACCAGCAACACCCCGATTGGTTCCAATACCGCGAAGCCGAGTCCTACCGTTTTTCGACCACCGAACCCTACGAGGTCAACGAGCGCACCTACGCACCGTGGCTCGAGTTCAGCGGCGGATTCTTTCACAACCGCCTCACCTACTCGGGCGGCGTGCGCTACGAACGCGCCGAAGCCGTCGCCCGCGGCAATCTCGACCGCGGCGCGCGCTACGTGACGAGCCGCGGCCTCGTGGACCAAAGCCTCGCCGGTAATCTCCTCCGCTACGTGCGCAAAGGCGCGCGCGGCACCGGCCAAAACGAAGGCTACTTCCCCAGCCTCCAGCTCAACTACCACGTCAGCGACAACTTCATCTTCCGCGTCGGCTGGGCCAAGACGCAGGCGAAAAATCGTTTCGGCCGAGCCATCATCCCGAGCACGAGTCTCGACTACAACCCCGTCACCACCGGCACCTACGCCGGCATCGCCCTTGGCACCGCCAACCGCCCCAACCCGGCGCTCCGCCCCTGGACCGCCAACAACTACGAGGTCCACTTCGAATACTACACCGCCCAAGGCGGCGTCATCAGCCTCGGCGGTTTCGTCAAAGACATCAAAAACGTGCAGGTCCAGCAGCTCATCCTCCTCGATACCCCGGAAAAGCTCGCCGCCCTCGATCTCGAACCGTCGTTCCTGAATTTCCAAAGCACCACGTGGATCAACCTCGGCATCGGCCAGGTTAACGGCGAGGAACTCTCCATCCGCCAGCCCCTCGACCGCTGGCTCCCGTCGTTCGCGAAAGGCCTCAGCCTGACGAGCAGCTTCAACCACAATCACCTCGCGCGCTTCAACTACACCGCCGGCAACATCGGCAGCGATTTCCAGAACTACTACGAAAATCAATTTAAGAGTTCGGTGCGCTACAACCGCGGCAAACTTGGCGCCACCGTCGGCGTCATCCGCAATGGTCGCGTGTATCGCCAACGCCTCGACATCGCCGCCTCCGCGACGAATCCCGCCATCCGCGGCGACAGTTTTTTCCCGCCCTACACGACCGTCGACTTCAGTGTCGAATACAGCGTCACCCGCTGGGCCCGCCTCTTCGTCTCTGGTCGCAACGTCACCAACGCCCAGAAAACGCGCTACCGCGTCGTCGAAGGCGCCCCCGACTGGAGCCGCTTCGCCATCGCGAACAACCTCGGCTTCACCTACACCGCCGGCATCACCGGCGGCTTCTAAAGTAGGGCAGGGTCTCTGACCCGCCCTCCGAAGTTTACGCCGCTGGTCCCCGCCAAAGTTTGAGTAGCGGCGAGCGCCAGCGAGCCGACGCCCGCCTTTTCTCATTGCGAGCCCCGGCCCTCGACACGGCAATCTCTCCGCCCCGCGCCCATGCACGTCCTCCTCGCCTTCGACAAATTCAAAGACTCCCTCACCGCGCCCGCCGCCTGCGCTCACGCCGCCGCAGCCCTGCGCGCTCGCCATCCCGATTGGACGCTCGACCTCTGCCCGCTCGCCGACGGCGGCGAAGGCTTCTGCGAAATCCTCACGCACGCCGCCGGCGGCACCGTGGAAACTCACCTCGTCACCGGTCCCCGCGGCGCACCCACTCCCGCCACCCTCGGCTTCGTCCCCCTCGCCAACATCCCCCCCGCCGCCCGCGCGCTGCTGTCGTTGGATATTAGTCATTCGTCATCGGACATTCCACCGACCGTCGCGGTCGTGGAGATGGCTACCGCCTCCGGCCTCGCCCTCCTCACGCCTGACCAGCGCGACCCTTGGCATGCCACCACCGTCGGCACCGGCGAACTCATCCGCCTCGCCGCCGCCCGCCCCGGCGTCGTCGCCATTCTTCTCGGTGTCGGCGGCAGCGCCACGAGCGACCTCGGCCTCGGCGCCCTCGCCGCCCTCGGCCTCACGTTTCACGCCGCCGATTCCTCCTCCATCTCCCCACCTATCCCCGCCCACTGGTCCCGCATCGCACACCTTTCCGGCCACCTCTCGCCCGTCCCCAGACCCCAGACCCCAAAACCTAGACCCTCCTCCTCCGCCTCCTCCTCCCCCTCGTTCCCTCCGATTCGCATCGCCTGCGACGTCACCAATCCCCTCCTCGGCCCGCGCGGTGCCGCCGCCACTTACGGCCCGCAAAAAGGCCTGCGCCCCGCCGATCTCGCGCGCCTCGATCACGAGAGCGCCCGTCTCGCTCTCCTGCTCTGCGCCTACGCGCAACGCCCCGATTCGCTCATGGATACTCCCGGTGCGGGTGCCGCCGGTGGCATCGCCTTCGGTCTCATGGCCGCCACCGGCGCCCAACTCCTCCCCGGTTTCGATCTCGTCTCCGCGTGGCTCGATCTCGAACGCAAACTCGCCGCCGCCGATCTCGTCATCACCGGCGAAGGTCGCTTCGACGACACCTCGCTCTCCGGCAAAGGCCCCGGTGCCGTCGCCGCCCGCGCCCTCGCCCTCGGCAAACCCGTCCACGTCTTCGCCGGTGCCGTCGCCACCCTCGCCGCCCGCCCCCACCTCTCGCTCCACGCCATCACGCCCCCCGGCACACCGCTCGCCAACGCACTCCGCGACGCGCAATCGTTCCTCATCGCTCGCGTTCGGGAAGTTTTCTGAAACCTTCCCCGCGATGCCCGAAACCGTCCCCCCTTCGCCCGTCGCCCCGTCTCCCCACCACGTCCGCATCCGCCGCACGAAACGCTGGCTGCGTTTCATGCCGCGGCGCACCGAGTTTCACCGCTATCCGCTCGTCGGCCGCTTTGCGCCGATGGCCCGCCGGCGCTCCTACTTGTGGAGCTTTCGCTCCAGCCCCGTGCGGCGCTCGTTTTATTTCGGCTCCGTCCTCTCGCTGCTGCCCCTGATGGGCATCCAGCTTCCGCTCGGCTTCGTCGTCGCGCTTTTCAGCCGCTGCAATTTCATGATTCTCGGCGCGCTCCAGTTTCTGACCAATCCTTTCACCGCGCTCCCCATCTACGGCGGCACGTTTTTGCTCGGCCGTAAAATCCTCACGCAAGCCGGCTTCGAAGTCGCCTCCGCCCGCCTGCCCCGCGGCTGGCAGGACAAAGGGTTCGGCGAACTCTTCGGCCAACTCGACCTCGGTTCCGCCGTCGGCCAGGCCGTCCTCTGCCTCGTCGTCGGCGGCCTCGTCAGCGGTCTCGTCCTCGGCGCACTCCTCGACGCCGTCTACCTCCTCGGCGCCCGCGCCGGAGCCCAACCCGCTTCCGGCTCGACCGATCGTCCCCAGCGCCCACTGTGACCCGCCATGTTCGGCGCGCCCCGCATTCCGTTTCTTCGCTCTGTTCTCCCTGTCCTCGTGCCGCTCCTCGGCCTCTTCGGGTGCAGCGCGAATAAGCCCCCGGCTCCCGCACCGGCCCCCGCCCGCGCCACCGGTTTCACGATCCCCAACGTCTCCGCGCCCGCCACATCCGCGCCCGTCTCCACCGCCTCGCCGATTCTCCTCGGCATCGACGTCCTCGAAGCCGACGGCTTTGCCGCCGTGAAAGGTAAACGCCTCGGCCTCCTCACGCATCCCGCCGGCGTCAACCGCCGCGGCATCCCCACTGCCGACGTCCTGCGCCGCGCTCCTGGCGTCAAGCTCGTCGCCCTCTTCGCCGTCGAGCACGGCATCAACGGCGAATTTCCCGCCGGCAAAAATTACAACGACTACGTCGACAAACGCACCGGTCTCCCCGTCCGCTCCCTCTACGACGGCAAGACCCGCAAGCCCACCAAGGCCCAGCTCAAGGACCTCGATGCCCTCGTCGTCGACCTTCAGGACATCGGCACGCGCAGCTACACGTTCATCAGCGCGATGAAAAACGCCCTCTCCGCCTGCTTCGAACACGGCGTCGAGATCATCGTCCTCGACCGCCCCAATCCCCTCGGCGGCCTCAAGGTCGACGGCCCGCCGATGGACGCCAACCAAATGAGCTACGTCGGCGCCTTCCGCGTCCCCTACGTGCACGGCCTCACCATGGGCGAACTCGCCCGCATGACCAAAGACGCCCCCGAGCCGCCGGGAAACTACTCGCTCACCGACGCCCAACGCGCCCGCGGCAAACTCACCGTCATCCCCATGCGCGGTTGGAAACGCTCCATGCGCTGGACCGAGACCGGCCTCAACTGGGTCAGCACCTCCCCCCTCATCCCCGATTTCGAAGCCGTGAAAGGTTACCCCATGACCGGTCTCGGCTGCGAACTCGGCGGCTTCAAACACGGCGTCGGCTCCTCCTACCAATTCCGCGGTATCCTCCATCTCACGACGAAGATCGACGTCTACGAAAAAGAACTCCGCGCCCTCAAACTCCCCGGCATCGATTTCCGCCGCGTCAGCGCGCCCAACACCAAGACCGGCAAAGCCGGCACCGGCCTCTACATCGAGATTCGCGACTACGATGCCTGGCGCCCCACCGAGCTGAATTTCCACCTCATGCGCCTCTCCTGCAAACTGGAGCCGAAAAACCCGTTCGCCACCGCCACCGTCGCCCAACGCAGCCTTTTCCTCCACCTCCTCGGCTCCCGCGCCTTCTACGACGACCTCGTCGCCAAAGGCAAAAACATCAACCTCGAAGCCTGGCTGAAACAGTGGAACGACCAAGCCAGGATCTACCAAACCCAGTCCCAAAAATACTGGCTCTACAAGTAGGGCAGGGTCTCCGACCCGCCCTCCACGGTGAGCGAGTCCACCCCGCGCCCCGCCAATCCCCCGTAGCGGCGAGCACCCGCGAGCCGACGCTCCTCCTCCGCCCGCCCCAGCATTTAATAATTCGTTGCCGCCCCGACATAATTATTAAATCTCTCCGCGTGCCCCGCCCCGCGAAAAAAGTCTCGCAAACCCAACTCGCCAAAGAGCTCGGCATCTCGCAGGCCCTCGTCTCCCTCGTCCTCAACGGCCGCAAAACCGGCATCAACGCCGAAACCTACGACCGCATCTGGGCCCACGCCACCAAGCGAGGTTACCATCCGAAGGGCATGCACCTCGCCTCCTCGCCCGCCGCGCTGGCCCGCCAGGTTGGCATCATTCTCCGCGCCCCGCTCCGCCTGAACACGCCCACGATGTATTTCGGCCACGTGCAACATGGCCTGCACGTCGCCCTCGAAGCCCGCGAATTCACCGCCGTTTTCCTCGGCGCTGAAGATCAGCTCGACGGTGACAAACTCCGCCGCTTCTTCCCCGCCGGCCACGCCTTCCAGGGCATCGTGCTCATCGGCGAAGTCGCCCGCCCCTTCCTCGACAAACTCCGCCGCTTCGATCTCCGCGTCGTCGCCATCTCCGCCCGCTATCCGGGCCTCTGCCACTCCGTCCTCGGCAACGAACCCCAGGCCCTCGAGTCCCTCGTCACGCACCTCCACGGCCTCGGCCACCGCCGCTTCGGCTGGCTCGGCGGCAACGTCGGCCTCGGTCGCCACGAAGCCCGCCTCTCCGCCTTCCAAGCCGCCCTCGCCCGCGTCGATCTTGCCCTCGATCCGCGCTACACCATCAGCCTCAAAGAGGGCGACCGCGCCGAGGGCGCCGAAGCCGCGCTCACCGCGCTCCCGCACGCCCGCCGCAAAGATTTTCCGACCGCGTTTTTTTGTTACAACACGCTCATGGCCGCCGGCGCCGTCCGCGCCTTCGAGCGCGCCGGCCTCCGCGTCCCCGCCGATGTCAGCCTCGCCAGCGCCGATCTTTCCCCCGTCGCCACCGAGGGCAAACCGCGCATCACCGCCGCCGGCTCCAACCCCGAGAAACTCGGCGAAGCCGCCGCCCGCCTCGTCCTCCAATCCGCCCCCGACGACACCGGCAGCTTCACCGACCTCATGCTCCCCGCGCACCTCTTCGTCGGCGACACCACCGGCCCCGCCAAGTAGGGCAGGGTCTCCGACCCGCCCTCCTCGTTTTTCCCGTTGGGCCGGCTTTACATCCCGCCCTCCGCGCCACCGCACCGCATCTACCGGGCCGCGTCCTTCGCGCCCCGTCCCCCAGCACCTCGCCACACTTTCCCCTTGGCATTTCATAATTATTAATCCTGATTGCTCGCCACCCGCCTCCCTGGACCCGAGACCCGAAATCCCAGACCCCAATTCATGACCCACTACGACTACGCCGTCCTCGTCTTCTACTTCGTCTACATGCTGGCGATCAGTTGGGTCTTCCGCCGCTTCGTCACCAACGTCTCCGACTACTTCCGCGGCGGCGGCAAAGCCCTCTGGTGGATGGTCGGCGGCTCCGCCTTCATGGTGCAGTTCAGCGCGTGGACCTTCACCGGCGCCGCCTCGAAAGCCTACACCGACGGCTGGCCCATCGCCGTCATTTATCTCGGCAACGCCTTCGGCTTTTTCCTCAACGCGATCTACTTCGCCCCGCGCTTCCGCCAACTCCGCGTCGTCACCGGTGTCGAAGCCATCCGCCACCGTTTCGGCCGCGTCAGCGAACAATTCTTCACCTGGACCCAACTCCCCTTCGGCCTCCTCCAAGCCGGCATTTGGCTCAACTCCCTCGCCGTCTTTTTCTCCGCCGTCTTCGGCCTCGATCTCACGCTCACCATCGCCGCCACCGGCGCCGTCGTCCTCGTGATGGCCCTCATCGGCGGCAGTTGGGCCGTCCTCGCGAGCGACTTCATCCAAGTCCTCATCCTCATGCCCGTCTGTCTCGCGGTCACGATTCTCGCCGTCCTCAAAGTTGGCGGCGTCTCCACCTTCCTCGACCACGCGCCCGCCGGCCACCTCGACCTCAGCTCCGTCTTCTCCACCAACTTCCTCGGCCTCTGGTGTGTCGCGATGCTCCTCAAACAAATCCACACCACCAACAACCTCGGCGACGCCAACCGCTACCTCTGCGTCAAAGACAGCCAACACGCCCGCTGGGCCGGCTTCCTCGGCGCCGCGCTCTTCCTTGTCGGCATCGTCATCTGGTTCGTCCCACCGATCGCCGCCTCGATCCGCTTCCCCGATCTCGGCGCCCTTTTCCCGCAACTCAAGAATCCCTCCGAAGCCGCCTTCATCGCCATCGCCCGCGATGTCATGCCCGTCGGCATGATGGGCCTCCTCGTCAGCGGTATCTTCGCCGCGACAATGTCATCGATGGATTCCGGCCTGAACAAAAACACCGGCTTCTTCATCAAGAATTTCTACCAACCCATCCTCCGCCCCACCGCCCCCGAAAAGCACCTCCTCTTCGTCAGCAAGCTCACCACGGTCATCTTCGGTATCCTCATCATTCTCGTCGCCCTGAAGATGAGCCAACTGAAAGACCTTTCCCTGTTTCAGCTCACCCAACGCCTCAGCATTCTCATCGGCATCCCGATCGTTGTCCCGCTCTTCCTCGGCCTGATCGTGAAAAACACGCCGCCGTGGTCCGCTTGGAGCACCGTCGTCGTCGGCTTCCTCAGTTCACTTTTCATCACCGAGCAACTCACGCCCGAGTGGGCCGCGCAGTATTTCCACCTCTCCGCTCCCCTCGACGCCTCCGGCCGCGAATACTGGCGCCAATCCATCGAGCTCTTCGGCAACGTCGCCATCTGCTCCGCGTGGTTCATCGGGACCAAACTCTTCTGGTCGCGCACGTCCGCCGCCGAAAAAACCGCCGTCCTCGATTTCTTCGTCCGCCTCGGCACGCCCGTCGACCACGCCAAAGAAGAGGGCGCCGCCTCCGCCAACGACGCCCGCCAAGAGTCCGTCGTCGGTTGGCTCTGCATCGCCTACGGCGCCTTCGTCATGCTCCTCGCCGTGATCCCCAACGCGACCCTCGGCCGCTTCGCCTTCCTCGGCTGCGGCGGCATCGTCTGCGCCGTCGGCCTCCTCCTTCTGCGCGCCTCGAAGAAAATCGATCCCGCGCCCTCCGCATGAACCACCGCGGCAAACTCCTCCGCCTGCCCGCCAACCGCGTCTGGCGCACCTACCCCGGCGGCCGCACCCTCGACGAACTCGCCGCCCAGGTGGAGCGCGTTGACCCCAACGCGCTTCGTCCGCCCACCCCCGAGCCCCGCCCTCCCGCCGACACTCACTTCGCCGAAGACTGGATCGCCTCCACCACGATCGCCAAAAATCCCCGCGGCACTCCCGCATACGTCCCGCCCTCTGTTTCCGATTCCGGCTCTCAGCTCTCAGCTCTCAGCTCTCAGCCAGCGCCTCCCGGCATCTCCCAAGTCCTCGTCGGCCACGACTCCACCCCGCACGACTTCGCCGCCCTCCTCGCCAGCGACCCCGCCTATTTCCTCGGCGAAGCCCACGTCGCCCGCTACGGAGCGCAACCCCAAGTCCTCGTCAAATTCTTGGACAGCGGCACGCGCCTCCACTTCCAAGTCCACCCCACGCGCGAATTCGCCCAACGCGTCCTCGCCGCCCCCAGCGGCAAAACCGAAGCCTACCACGTCCTCTCCGTCCGCGACCCCGCTCCGTCTCAGTCGTCCGACTCTCAGCTCTCAGCTCTTAGCTCTCAGCCCGCCGGTCCGGTCTCTCAACTCTCAACCCTCAACTCTCAACTCGGTCGCGCAGCGACCGAACCCACCGGCTACATCTACGTCGGCTTCCAACGCCCCCCGACGCCCGCCCAACTCCGCGACTACATCGCCACGCAAGACCTCGCCGCCATCGAAGCCTGCTTCGACAAAATCCCCGTCTCGCCCGGCGACACCTTCATCATCCCCGGCGGCACGCCCCACGCCCTCGGCGCCGGCGTCTTCATGGTCGAAATCCAAGAACCCTCCGACCTCGTCGTTCGCTTCGAATTCGAACGCGCCGGCTACGTCCTCCCCGAGCCCTCCCGCTTCATGGACCGCGGACTCGATTTCGCCCTCACCGTTTTCAATTTCGACCCGCTCACCGCCGGCGACCTCGATGTCCGCGTCCGTTGCCGCCCTCGCCGCCTCCGCGCCCTCGGCCCGAGCAGTCACCAGGACGAACTCATCGGCCTCAACCAGACCGATTGCTTCCGCGTCCTCAAATCGTCCATCGACGCCCCTGTCACCAAATCCGAATCCGCCGCCGTCATCGCCATCGTCACCCGCGGCTCCGTGACGGTCACCGTCGGCGGCGAAGACCACCACTTCCGCACCTACGAGAAATTTTTCCTCCCCGCCGCCCTCGGCCCCGCGCGTTTCACCCCCGCCCCCGGCGGCTGCGACCTCCTCGAGTGCCTCCCGCCGTCCCCTTGACCACCGCGCTTGGCCGATCAGGCCAAGCCCGCACGCATCCGCATCGCCCAACACCCTCCGAAAAATCAGCGCCAATTAGCGGTTCCCTCCTCCACTTCTCTCCACCTCCTCGTCTCCCGGTCTCCTCCTCCCGCAATGCCTCGCCCCGCCGCCCTGCTCGCCGTCCTCACGCCCACCGAACTGCGTGAGTTCCTCCCCGAGCCCCTCCTCACGCAACTGCGCTCCCTCGCGCCCACCTTCCACCTCCTCGATCCCACCGGCCTCACCCCCGCCGACCTCGCGTCCGCCCTCGCCACCCACAATCCCGATATCCTCGTCGCCTGCTGGAAAACCCCGCCGCTTCCCGCCGCGCTCCCGCCCCGCCTCCGCTACGTCTGCTACATCGCCGGCTCCCTTAAACGCCTCCTCACCCGCGAACATTTTAACGGCTCCCTCCTCGTCACCAACTGGGGCAGTTCCATTTCCCGCACCGTCGCCGAGGCCGCGCTCTTCCACATCCTCGCCTGCCTCCGCCAAGCTTCGCACTGGGCCGTCGCCATGCACCAACCCGGCGTAGCCGCGTGGAAATCCCACCCCACCGACGCCCGCTCCCTCTTCTGCCGCCGCGTCGGCATCCACGGCTTCGGCCCCGTCGCCCGCGAGCTCGTCGCGCTGCTTCGCCCTTGGACCTGCCCTGTCAGCGTCTTCGCCCCCGACCTCACGCCCGCCCTCGCCGCCGCGCACCACGTCACCCCCGCCGCCTCCCTCGAAGCTCTCTTCGCCGAAAACGAAATCGTCGTCGAACTCGCCCCGCTCATCCCCGCCACCACCGGCATCGTCACCGAAAAAATCCTCCGCCTCATCCGCCCCGGCGGTGTCTTCGTGAACGTCGGCCGCGGCGCCGTCGTCGACGAATCCGCCCTCCTCCGCGTCGCCCAAGAGGGCAAAATCTCCATCGGCCTCGACGTCTACACCACCGAGCCGCTCCCCGCCGACAGCGGCTTCCGCGCGCTCCCTTCGGTCAGTCTCACGCCGCACTCCGCCGGTCCCACCATCGACCGCTACCCCGACGCCGGCGCCTTCGCCCTAAAGAACCTCCGCGCCTACGCCGAAGACCGCCCCCTCGAAGCTGTCGTCACTCCCGAGATCTTCGACCACTCGACCTAAAGTAGGGCAGGGTCTCTGACCCGCCCTGGCCCCTCCCCCATGCCCCTCCCCGCCGCCTACACCCACTGGCAATCCTCCGCCCGCCGCCTGCTCGAGCCCCTCGCCGCGCTCATGCGCCCCGGCCACGCGAGCCTCGTCATCACCGGCCCCGCGAGCGACCACGCCGCCCACGCCGACCGCCTCGAAAGTTTCGCCCGTCCCCTCCTCCTCGCCGCCCACTACCTCCAAACCGCCCCCGAAGACCCCTCCTCCACGGTGGGCGGGCGCGTCCCCGCGCCCGCATTGGCAGCCGCGCCCACCCCCGAATCCCCCGCCGCCTTCCGCTCGCGCCTCTCCGCCTGGTTCCGCGCCGGCCTCGTCATCGGCAGCGATCCTACCTCGCCACACTACTGGGGCCCCGACGCCAACTACCACCAGCACCACGTCGAGATCGGCCTCCTCTGCATCGGCCTCTCCCTCGCCCCGCGCGACCTCTGGGACCCGCTCACCACCGCCGAAAAAGACCAAGTCGCCCGCTGGCTCGGCACCGCTCGCGGCAACGGCATCGTCAACAACAACCACTACTTCATGGGCGTCCACATCCTCGAGTTCCTCGGGGCCCACGGCTACGCCCGCCGCACCGACCGCCCCATCATCGAGGAATTCCTCAACCGCCTCGAACTCATGCACCGCGGCGGCGGCTGGTTCGAGGACGGCATCAATCAGGCCTACGACCACTACAACGCCTACGCTTTCCACTTCTACGGCCTGATGTGGGCGCGCCTCTACGGCGCCCGCGACGCCACGAGCCGCACGCGCGCCCAGCGCTGGCGCGAGTGGGCCCGTCCGTTCGTCCACGACTACCAACATTTCTTCGCCGCCTCCGGCGAACACCCCGCTTTCGGTCGCTCCATCTGCTACCGTTTCAATTGCCTCAACGTCTTCGGCATGACGCTCGCCGAAAACTGCTGCGACCTCTCGCCCGGCATGTTGCGCCGCCTCTGCACCCGCAACCTCGACTTCTTTCTCACGAAGCCCGCCATCTTCCAGGAACAGGGCTGTCTCACCATCGGTTGGACGGACCGTTTCGAGGGCCTCATGGAGGTCTACTCCTGCTCCGCCTCGCCCTACTGGGCCGCCAAAGGCTTCGCCCCGCTCCTCCTCCCGCCGACGCATCCATTCTGGACCGCCCCCGAGGAACCGCTCCCGTCCGAACGCGGCGACCACGCCCACGTCATCAAGGCCGCCGGCCTCGTCGTCCGCAGCACCGCCGGCGCCGTCGAGATCATCAACGCCGGCTCTCAGGTCTCCAACCTCATGCTCCGCTACGGCGCGTGGAAATGGAGCAAGACCGCCTACCGCACCGGCGTCAGCTTCACCTGCGCCTTTCCGCACCAGACCAACTGGTCCGTCGACAGCGCTCTCACTCTCCGCCTCGACGACGGCACCGTCTATGGCCGCCATTCCACCGTCGCCATCGAAATGGACGAACACCACGTCCTCTACAGCACCAACCTCGGTTTCAAAATAAACCAAGCCAACACCGGCGTCGAAACCGCCGTCTGGTGGAAGGCCGGCTGGCTCCTCCAGCTCCACACCTACGAGGCCCGCCAGCCCGTCACGCTCCGCGTCGGCGGCTACGCCCTCCCGTTGCCCGACGCCCACGTCCTTCGCTCCGATCCCGGCCCCATCCTCTCCGCGTGGAGCGGCGACGAACGCGGCACCGTCCTCCAACCGCTCTCCCCGTCCCTCATCGCGACCGAGTGGGACACCCGTCTCGACGACACCAAACCCCGCGCCCACGTCGCCGCGCCCTTCCACGCCACGCCCGTCGCCCGCACCGCCCGCGTCAACGGCCCCGGCATCATCGCCGCACTCGCGTGGGCCGGCACCGACCGTGCCGAATCCGCCCCGTGGAAAATCGTCAGCCTCGCCGCCGGTCACTGGAAACTCTCCCACCCGAAACTCGGTCCTTGGGAAATCTCCCACTGGTCCCTCCCCGCCCTCTCATGAAATCCCTCTTTCTCTTTCTTCTTTCTCTTACTCTTCCTCTGGGGGCCCACGCCGCTCCCGACCCCGCCAGCAAAGCTCGCCCTGAGCCTGCCGAATGGGTCCCCGCCACTGCCCCGCGCACCAATATCCTCGCCGGCCGCACCGCCGCCTTCCGCGCCTACGTCACATCCGGCGAGGGCGCCAAGGCCTTCGCCCTCATCAAGCGCGACCTCGACCGCGACTACGCCACCTACACCGTCCCCGCCGAGCCGATCACCTACGGCGACCCGTCGCCCTCGAAACGCGATTCCGCCAAAGCCGACAAATGGCGTGCCGTCCAAGACGTCTGCGGACGCGCCTCCGGCGTCGCCGAAGCCGCCGCCCTCTGCTGGATCGTCACCGGCGAGGAAAAATATTTCGCTCAGGCCCGCGCCATTCTCCTCGCCACCTCCGCGTGGCACTTCGCCCCCGACTGGAAATCCGGCGACGTCGTCGGCGCCACCGACATTTACTACAACGACGAGGCCCACTTCCGCCTCTGGCGCAAACTCCCCCTCGTCTACGACCAGCTCCGCGCGAAACTCTCCCCCGCCGACCGCGCCACCATCCTCGCCCACTTCAAAATCCGGGGCACACGCTCCGTCGCATGGATCGAGAAACAGGGCAGCATCTCGAAAACCCAGCGCAACTCCATCGCCTCCGACATCTCCTCCCACCCGGTCCGCTTCATGCCGATGACCGGCCTCACTGCTCTCGCACTCTGGGATGATCTGCCCGAGTCCCGCGAATGGTGGGCCTACTCCTATAAATTCTATCGCGACCAGTTTTCCCCCTGGGGCGGCGACGACGGCGGCTGGGCCGAGGGCAGCACCTACTGGCGCGGCACCTTCGAACACGCCGCCTTCCAAGACGCCCTTCTCGCAATCGGCGATCCGCTCGCCTACGCGTCGTCCTTCTGGAAAAACTCCCCGCTCTTCGCGATCTACCACGTCCAGCCCTACCTCCACACCACGTTCGGCGACACGTCCAATGCCGGCCGCTTCAACCTCGAGCCCGTCATCGCCGACTACATGGAGCACCTCGCCCGCGTGCAGCAGAACGGCGTCCTCCTCTCCTACGCGTCTCTCTGCACCGACACCCGCACCCGCCCTGTCGACAAGGGCCTCAAAGACCTCAGCCGCACCTACCCTACCGCCGCCGAGTTCCTCTTGCGCAACTTCATCGCCGCCGCCTACCCGCTCCCCGCCCCCGCCCCACTCTCTTCGCTCCCGCAAACCCGCTTCTTCCGCGACGTCGGCTGGGTTTCCCTCCACAGCGCCCTCGGTAAACCCGCCGACGACATCCACATCACCTTCAAGTCCTCGCCCTACGGCTCCTTCAGCCACAGCCACGCCGACCAAAACGCTTTCATCCTGAATGCCTACGGCGAAGGCCTCGCGATCAACTCCGCCTACAAGGAATTCCACAATTCCCCGCACCACAACCAGTGGACGCGCCAGACGATTTCCAAAAACACTCTCCTCCTCGACGGCGTCGGCCAAAAAGCCCAGGCCAAAGCCGCCACCGGCAAGATCACCCGCTTCGAGGCCCCTCCCCGCACCACTTGGACGACCGGCGATGCCACCGTCGCCTACCAAACCGGCCAGAAAGAAAAAGGCCGCGTCCGGCGCGTCACCCGCGACCTCGTCTTTATCGACTCCCGCTACGTCGTCCTCCGCGACCGCGTCGAACTCGCCTCGCCCGGCAAACTCTCCTGGCTACTCCACGCCGAGCATGATCTCAAGTGGGACGACGCCACCGCGACCGCCCTGATCCGCGGTTCCACCGGCAAAGCCTCGCTCACCACCCGCCTCGTCGCGCCCGGCATCTCGTGGCGTGGCACGGTCACCGATAAATTCCCGGTGCCCGTCGACCCGAGATACGTCAGCAATGAAGTCGGCGCCGACTACGTCACCGGTGAATGGACGCCGCAACAGCACCTCACGCTCGAGAGCAACGAAACCGCCACCGAGTTCACGGTCTACTCCATCCTCTGGCCCGAGCGCGGCGCGACGCCCGCGCCTCTTGCCGCCACCCTCGCTGCCGACGGCACGCTCACCATCCCGCGCCCCGACGGAAAGACCGACCGCGTCCAACTCACCGACCAGTCGCTCACGCTCAAATAGCCCTTCGCGAAATCAGGCGCGCCTTACCCGATCACCTCGTCGATCAGCTTCACCACCGGCCCGCGTTCGTCGCCCACGCTGATCGCCTTCGCCAACATCGCCTGCGCCTCGCTCATCGCGACCGCCTCATTCGCGTGCACCAGCGCCAGCGTCGCGCCCGCGTCCACGCGCTCACCGACTTTCACGAGCGCGCTCACGCCCACCGCGTGATCGACGCCATCCGCTGCCTTCGCGCGCCCCGCGCCCAGCCGCAGCGCCGCGAGCGCCACGCCCAGCGCATCTACCTCCCGCACCCCGCCCGCCCGGGCGGCGCCCACCGGCTCCCGCCACTTCGCTGTCGGCAGCCGTTGCGGTTCATCGACCACGCACGCATCGCCGCCCTGCGCCGTCACCAACTCGCGAAATTTTTGCAACGCCGCACCGCTCGCGATACTCACTTCCAGTTTCTTCCGCGCCGCCCCGGTCGTCTCGGCCGCCTTCGCGAGCACGAGCATCTGCTCGCCCAGTGCCATCGTCACTTCCATCACGTCCGCCGGACCGCGTCCGCGCAGACACTCGATCGACTCCGCGACTTCCAGCGCATTGCCCACTGTGCGGCCGAGCGGCTCCTCCATCGCCGTGAGCACCGCGCGCGTCGGTTTGCCCATCGTTGTCGCCACCGCCACGAGCGCCTCCGCCAACTCGCGCGCCTTCGCCCGATCTTTCATAAACGCCCCGCGCCCGAACTTCACGTCGAGCACCAGCACGTCGATGCCTTCCGCGAGTTTCTTCGAGAGAATGCTCCCGCAAATCAGCGGAATACTCTCCACCGTCGCCGTCACGTCGCGCAACGCGTAGAGTGTTTTGTCCGACGGAGCGAGGTCCGCCGTTTGCCCGATCAGCGCGAGTCCGATCTTTTCCAACTGCGTCCGGTAAACCTCGAGCGACAGGTTCACGTTGAAACCCGGGATCGACTCCAACTTGTCGAGCGTCCCGCCCGTGTGCCCGAGCCCACGGCCCGAGATCATCGGCACCGCCACGCCGCACGCCGCGATCATCGGCGCGAGGTGCAGGGAGATTTTGTCGCCCACGCCGCCCGTCGAATGTTTGTCCGCCTTCGGTGCTTTCACACTCGCGAGATCCGCCACGACTCCCGAGCGCATCATCGCCTCGGTGTAGTGCGCGGTTTCCTGCGGCGTCATCCCGCGCCACACGATCGCCATCAACATCGCGCTGAGCTGATAGTCCGCCCACGAGCCGTCCGTCGCCCCGCGCACAAACGCGTTGATTTCGTCACGGGTAAGCGCGTGGCCGTCGCGTTTGCGCGCGATGCTGTGTTGGGGAAACATGCCGTGATGCTCTCAGGCCGTCCGGTCGCGCGCAAATCCGTAAGCGCGCTCGACCTTCGCGACGCGCACTTCGTAGTCGGCATACCAAGCCTGGTGCCCGCCGCGCTGCGCCTTCTGGTGCTCCGTATCGCGCTTCCACGCGGCGATCGCCGCCTCGTCGCGCCAGTAGCTCACGGTGATCCCCAGTCCGTCGGCGCCCCGCGCACTCTCGATGCCGAGAAAGCCGTCATACTTTGACCCGAGATCGACCATACGCTCCGCCATCGCGCCGTAGCCGTGGTCGCCGGCCGTGCGTTTGGAGGTGAAGATCACCGCGTAGTAAGGCGGCTCCGGCGTGCGAGCCAAATCACCGGGCGCGCTCATGCGGCCCCCTTCCGCAGCACGAGCATCGTGCCGCTGCCGATGAAAAATTCGTAGTCCACGCGGACCACCTCACTCGCGATCCCGCCGGCGCGCAACTCTCTCCGCAGCGCCGCGAGTTTCGGATACGGCCGCCCGTCCGCACCGCACAACGGATGGATCCGCACTTCCCCCGCGCTCACCCGCGCGAGTTCGCGACACGCCGCCACGTGCCACTCAAAATCGAACCGCCCCGCGTAGACGAAGAGCAGGTGCGCGCACAGCACGAGGTCGAACGAGTCGTCGAAAAACGGCAGCCGCGGCAGCGATCCGCCGACATATCGGCCGTGCAACCAGTGCGTGCCGTAGTCAGCGAGAAACCGCTGCGCCGCCAACCGCCGGTCCGCCTCGGCCGCGTCGAACGACGCAAACGCCTTCATGCGAAACAGTGCCGGCTTCGCGCGCATCTGCACCAGCATCCGCTCGTAGTCGAGGTGCACCTGCCCCGCGAGCGCCTCGGGCGATTCGCCGTAGAGCGGGTCCACCGCCACCGCGTCGATGCCACGCGCACAAGCCTCCGCGACAAACGACGACGGACCCGCCGCGACATCCAACACATCCCGCCGCTTCAACGCCGGTAGATCGAGGGCGAAGAACTGCGCGTATTCCGTCAGCGTGCGGCCGAAAAACGAAACCGCGGGCAGTTCGAGTTGGGGCGATTGGGCACTGGACAACGATCTCCGCGGCGGCGCGGCGGTGATCGGCGGTGGTGGTGGAGCGAGGAGCGTTGGCATGGGGAAAAGTGGAAAAAGGGAGCGGTTGAGTTTCGGGAAAAACAAAAAGCCCGACTCGGTTGAGTCGGGCTTGGCGGTGGTTTTCAGCGGCGTCTTTCAGCCGTGTCGCGCGTTCATCGCGCCTGACCATCGTCGCCAAGCCGACCCGTGCCAGCGTGCGCGTTTACCCGCCGTCATTTTGACGGAGGTAGCAGCTGCGACGACGCGGACGGAAGAAATCATGGACGGACGAGATGGGCGCGCACCGCGCGCGGCGCAAGCCGTTTTTTGAAAATGACCGCGCCGCCGGTTATTTTTTCCCGCCAAATACAGACCGCGCCATGTCGAACGGCGCGCGCGTCAACCGCGTCACCGCCGACATCGTTTGCTCCGCCGCGATCGGCTGCGCCGCCTTCAATCCTTCGGCCGCTTCAAGCAACGCCCGCTCGCGTTCCGCGACGCGCAACTCGCGCTCGCTCACAATTTTCTCGCGCCGCTTGACCTCGTTTTCCTTTTCCCGCGTCGCGATCCGCTCGTCGCGTAAATGCGTTTGCTCCGCTTCCAGAATCTCCCGGGCGCGATGCAACTTCTCCCACGCCGCCTGTAACGCCGGATCGGTTTCGAACGGCGCGCGGCTCGTCGGCCGCACAAACGGCACCGCCGTGCGCGTCACCGGCGCCGCTTCGGCGCGTTGCCCGTCGATCTCGTCCTGCAGTGCCCGCAACCGCGCTTCGTAATGGCGAAGATTGTCCTCGCGCATGCGCAATGCCTCGTGGTCTTCCTGCAACCGGCGCCGTTCTTCGGCGATCGACGCGAGCTGTTTCTCCTCGGAGGGCGCCGCGGCAGAAGCGGAGCGGGTGAGCTTGAGCGCGGGCGGACGGGCGGGAAAAGTAATGGTCGTGTTCATGTGGGTGGTGTCGTGGCTGACGGCGACCACCTTAAAGCAATTCTCCCCGTAGACGCCACGGCACCGCCCGGCTTTTACGACCGCTTTACAGCGCCCAAACCCACCTTTTAAATTTTTTTACGCCTCCGCCGTCCTCCAGCGTCTCACGCCCGGAAAATCACGTCCTCGCGGTTGAACATCCGCACCGCGAGCGCCAGCGCCACCGCCGCGTAAACGCACGACGAACCGAAGATAATCGCGATGTAGTTCCAGTGCCAAACGCCCGACAGCATTTCCTTGCACACGAGCGAGAGATTCAGCAACGGCACGAGCGCCAGCCGCGCGTTGAGATCTATCCCGGGCAACATGCCGATCACCGCCGGCATGATGATCACGATCATCAGCGGGGCCAGGTAGCTCTGCGCCTCTTTGTAGCTCTTCGCGAAGAGCGAAATCGTAAACGCAACCGCCGCGAACAACACCGCCACGGGTAGCACCATCGCGAGCACCCCGACCAGACCGAGCGGATCAATCAGCGGGATCACGCTTCCCGCCGCCTGCTGCGTCTGGGCCGCCTGCGCAGCCTTCGCCACACCGCCTCCGCCGCCGATCATCAGCGAACCCGCGACAAACGCCGTGCCGCCCATCGAAAGCAGCATGAATCCCATCGCCGAAAGCGAACCCGTCAGCACCATCAGAAACTTGCCCAATACGATGTCCACGCGCGCCACCGGGCTGCACAACAACGTCTCCATTGTGCCGCGCTCTTTCTCGCCAGCCGTCAAGTCCATCGCCGGATACATCGCGCCCGTGAAACACAGAATAATGATCAAATACGGCACGATTCCTCCGAACAGATTGCCGCCCACCTTTTCAGGCGGCGCGACATTTTCACGTTTGAACTCAAACGGTTTCGCCAACGTCGCCGGGAGCGACCGCTCCGCAAAATAGTCCGCCGTCGTTTTCTCCCGCAACTCCCGGAAGAACTTCTCCAGTTCGCCCGCGCCGAACGACGACTTCAGTTCGCCTTCGTAGTGGTAGATTACCACCGCCGGAGCGCCGCCCGCCTTTAGTCCGGCCTCAAATTTTTCCGGCAGCTTCACCGCCGCCCGGATTTTCTTCTCGGTGATACGTTCCTTCCAATCGTCGCTCGTCGCGATGATTTTGATTTTTGGCGACGCCTTCAGTTGGGCAACGACTCGGGGCGAATCTTCGCCGCCCAAAATCATCACCGTCGGTGTCTCCCCTCGGGCCTTGCTGATCACCCCGCTGGCGACCTTGCCCACCCCGAAGGTCAGGACGGGGATCACCAGCGTTGGAATCAAAATCGTCGAGAGCAGCGTGCGCCGGTCGCGCAGCGAATCCTTCAGCTCTTTCAGGTAAACCGTGATGATATTGTTCCAGTTCATTTGGAGTCCTCCCCGCCGACTACTTTGACAAAGATCTCTTCCATATCCTGTTCGCCGTGACTCGCCCGTAGCGCCGCGAGCGTGCCTTCCGCGAGCAGTTTGCCTCCGTGGATGATGCCCACCGTGTCGCAGAGCTTTTCCACTTCGCTCATCACGTGCGTCGAGTAGATCACCGTCTTGCCGCGGTTGCGGCACTCCCGGACGAATTTTACGATCGCCCGCGCCGTCATCACATCGAGCCCGAGCGTCGGCTCGTCGAAAATCATCACCGCCGGATCGTGGATCAGCGTCCGCGCGATGGAGGTCTTCTGTTTCATGCCGGTGGAAAACTTGTCGCAGCGCCGGTCGAGAAACTCGTGCATGTCGAGTTCGTCCGCGAGGCGCTTGGTGCGCACCCGAATCTCGGCGTCCGCGAGGCCGTTCAGTTTTCCGAAATACGCGATCATCTCCCTCGCCGTGAGCCGGCCGTAGAGCGCCGTGCTCGCGGCGAGAAAGCCCACATTCGCCCGCACTTTTTGCGGCTCGCGCACGACGTCGAAGCCCGCGACCGCCGCGCTGCCGGACGTCGGAGTGAGTAGTGTCGCCAGCATGCGCAGCGTCGTCGTCTTGCCCGCACCGTTGGCGCCGAGCAGTCCGTAAATTTGTCCCGGCTCCACGCGGAAAGTGATGTCGTCCGCGGCGCGGATTTCACCGCGCTTCTTGTCGCGAAACATCTTCGTCAGGTTGTGTGCGTCGATCATGGGAGGAAAATTTACAGGCTCATCTTGTCGCGAAACTCCTGCGCCTGCCGGCGGCTGAGTTCCACTTTCGCCGCACCTTTCAGGTGCACCAGCAGCCCGCCGCTGAACCACGGCTCGATCTTGTCGATCCAGGCGAGGTTGATGATTTGCCGGCGGTTCGCGCGGAAGAAATACTTCGGGTCGAGGCGCTCCTCCATTGCGTTGAGCGAACGGAAAAGCTGCGGCTGCGCGTTCTCGAAATGCACCCGCGTGTAGTTGCCCTCGCTCTCGAGGAGGCGAATCGACTTCACCTCGACGAACCAGCACCGGTCGCCTTCGCGCACGAAGACCTTGTCCTCCGCCGCAAGCCGGTCGCGCGGCGCCACTTTGTTCGCCGACGCGTCGCCCGCCGGCGCCGTCATTTTCTCGCGGAGCTTGCCAATCGCCCCGGCGAGCCGCGCCGGGTCCACCGGCTTCAAAAGGTAATCGAGGGCATTCAGATCAAACGCCTTCACGGCAAACTCATCGTAGGCCGTCGTAAATATCACGTGCGGCACCGGCGCCTCCAACGACTCGAGCAATTCCATCCCGGTCTCCCCGGGCATTTGCACGTCGAGGAAAACAAGATCGGGCTGGAGCGCCGCGATCTGTTCGCGCGCGACTTTCGCGTTGGCCGCCTCCCCCACAATTTCGATTTCGGGAAATGCCGCGAGCAGCCGGCGGAGCTCGTTGCGCGCGAGGCGTTCGTCGTCGATGAGCAGAGCTTTCATGTGCGTTGGGGCTGGAGCGGCAACACGGCCTCGGCCACCACGAGCACGGGCGTCTCGGCGCGCAGTCGCAGCGTGGCGCGGTCGCCGAAAAGCAGGCGCAGGCGCTCCGCGGCATTGCGCAGGCCGACTCCCGTCGAGGCCACGCGTTTGTTCTCCGGCGGCTCCGCCAGTTCGCCGGGATTCGTCACGCGCAACCGCAGCGCTCCGCCTTCGCAGCGCGCAACGATGGTGATTTCGCCGCCTTCGGCGCGGGTCGAGATGCCGTATTTCACCGCGTTCTCCACGAGCGTCTGGAGCAACATCGGCGGCACCGGCAAAGCGAGCGTCTCCGGCTCGATGTCGAGGCGCAGGCGCAGACGCTCCTCGTGCCGCACCTGCTCCAACGCGAGGTAGTCGTTCACCACGCGCAGTTCGTCTTCGAAGGGCACGGTTTCGAGCTGTCCGCTTTGCAGCGAGTAGCGGAGGAGATTGGCGAGCTGCGTGACCGATTGACGAGCCCGCGCCGGATCCTCGTCGATCAGGGCGCGCAGCGAGTTCAGCGAATTGAAGATAAAGTGCGGGTTCACCTGCGCCTTGAGCGCGCGCAACTCCGCTTCTTTGCCGGCCGCGCCGACGCGCAGCCGCTCGATCTCGAGACGGTTGTAGCGGTCAAAGAGGTGATAGAGCAGGTAGACCGCCCACCAACCGGCGAACATCAGCCCGCCGTTGACCACGCTCACGGCGATCGAGACCCACACACTGAGTTCGGATCGTTGCGGCAGCTCGATCAGGTAGTGTGTGTAACCGTAGCCGATCAGCGACCACAGCAACGACTGCGCAAAACTCACTGCCAATACCCGCGGCAACAGCGCCCGCCAGCCCAGCCGCTTCCAGCCCCAACGCATCGCCAGCACGCGCGTGTAGTGGGAAATCAACAACCCCATCAGCAGCACCATCACGTTGATGCAGACATCCGTCACCTGCTGCTCTCCGGTTGGCGGCCGGCGCGTCCAGAAGATGCGCATGAAGAGGAGCTGCATCAGCAGAAAAATCCCCCACCCCGCCGTCTGGCAAATCACATAGAGACGCTCCTTCGCGCGTTCGCGGCGCGGGGCATCGTCCAAGAGGACCTCGGAGGGTGAAGCGGCTACCATGGCGCCAAACTACACGACACCCCGCCGCCGTGCGCAAACTTTGGACGAACGGCGCGACATGTGGGTCGAACGGCGCGCGGCTTGTCAGCCCGCTGCTCGCCCCCGTAACGTCGCCCGCGTGAATCCCTCCATCGTCGTCGTCGGCAGTTTCAACCAGGACCTCACTTGGACTTGCGCCGAGTTTCCGGCTCCGGGCGAGACGATCGTCGGCCGCTTCCAAACCGGCCCCGGCGGCAAGGGTTCCAATCAGGCCGTCGCCGCAGCGCGCGCCGGCGGCACCACCGCATTCGTCGGCGCACTCGGCGACGATGCCTTTGGCCGCGATGCGGAAACGTTTCTCCGCTCCGAGGGCATAGCCGTTCACCTCGCCCGGAAAAAACTTCCAACCGGTAACGCCGCCATTCTCGTCAACCGCCGCGGCGAAAACCAAATCATCATCGCCCTCGGCGCGAACGCCGCGCTCGCCCCGCGCGACGTGCCCGCCGCGTTGCTCCGCGGGGCCCGCGTTGTCGTTTGCCAACACGAGACCAATCTCGCGGTGAACGCTCACGTATTCCGCGCCGCCCGCCGCGCGGGCGTCACCACCGTGCTCAACCCCGCGCCGATGCGCGCCGACTTCGACGACCGCATCCTCGATCTCACCGATGTGCTGATCCCCAATGAGACCGAGTTCGTCACGCTTGTGAACCGGCGCAACTTCACCGAAAAATCGCTGCACGCGCTCAGCCACCACGATCTCCACCAACTGTGCCGCGCCTTCGATGTGCCCACGATCATCGTCACGCTGGGCGCCCGCGGTTGTTTCGTTTCCCAGTCGCGCGGCTATGTGTTCATCCCCGCGCACACCGGACTCAAAGTCGTCGACACCACCGGTGCCGGCGACGCCTTCGTCGGCGGATTCGCCGCCGGGCTCGCGCGCTTCGACGGCAACATCGCCGCCGCGGCCCGCTACGGCAACGCCGCCGCCGGTCTCTCCGTCACGAAATTCGGCACCGCGCCGTCGATGCCCGCGCAGCGCGCCATCGAAAAACTACTGCGCGCGACGCCAGCCAAATAGCAGACGCTCACGGCGACCCGCGCACCCTACTTCGCCTTTTTCGCAGGTTTCACCTTCGCCTTCTTCGCAGGCTTTTCCTTCGCCGGTTGAAACAGAGCCGCCACCGCACCCGCGGGATCGCGGATCACGGCCATCTTCGCTCCACCCATATCACGCTCCGGCGTCACGATCGTTCCGCCTTTGGCCACGCAGGCCTTCAGAGAGCGCCGCAAATTCGCCACGGTGATGTAGACGAGCCATTGGGCCGGGATGTCTTTGTTTGAGCCGCGCGCATGGCAGATACCCGCCGCCGGTTTCTTCGCCCCGGCCGGCATCATGCAAAAATCTTCGTAGCCGCCCATATCCAACCCCTGCGACGTCCAGCCGACCACGGCGGAGTAAAAACTGCTCACCGCGACGGCGTCCGGCACCGTCAAATCCGACCACATGATACTGCCAAGGGGGGTGTTTTTCATGCCTGCGAACGAGACAGGACTTCCGGCCGCGGGCAAGCGGGACTTGTCGCCGCCGCCGACCGCCGCCAGTTTTCCGCCGCCCCCATCCGCTCACTCGCCGCCATGCCCACATTTCGCGCCACCATTCTGAAAGTCGGCCCCGGCTATTGGGTCGACGTGCCCGCCGCCGTCGTCGAGGAACTCGGCCGCGCCCGCCACATTCCCGTCACGCTGCGCTACGCCGGTGACGCCCACGCTTCAACCGTCACGCCCGGGAAAAACGGCCTCGGCCGCATCGCGTTGCACGCGGATGTATTTCGAGTCGGTGGTTTTTCCCTCGGCGACGAACTTGAAATCAAGATCACCCTCGACCGCACGCCGCGCACCGTGACCGTGCCGCCGGATTTGCAACGCGCACTCAAATTCCGCCCCACCGCCGCCGCCGGCTGGGACCAAGCCGCTCCGTCCACCCGTCGCGTCGTCGTCGAGCAACTCAACGCCGTCCGCACCGCCGAGACGCGCGCCCGCCGCATCGAAACACTCGTCGAGCACTTCGCCGAACGCGCCGCCGCCCGCGCGAACAAGCTGAAGCCCACGCCGAAGTCTCCGGCGAAACCGTAGCGCGCCCTCCCGCGCCGCGCACCGAGGCTCCCGCCTATCCGGCCACTTCGCGCAGCGGAATTTCCAAAGTAAACGTCGACCCACGCCCGACCTCACTCTCCACCGTCAGCGAGCCGCCCAACATCTTGGCGAGTTCCCGCGAGATCGAGAGTCCAAGACCCGACCCACCGTGCGTTCGCACGACGGACGCATCCGCCTGCGTGTAGACCTCGAAAATTTTTCCGAGCGCATCCGCCGCGATTCCCGGCCCCGTGTCCCACACTTCAAAGCGGAGCCTGGCCGAACCTCCCGCACCCGCGGCGTGTCGGCGCACCGCCAACTCGACACTGCCGGCCGGCGTGAACTTCACCGCGTTGGAGAGCAAATTGGTTAGGATCTGCCGCAACCGCGTGGGATCGCTTAACACGAGCGCCGGCACGTCGGACGCGATGCGCAGCCGCAACTCCACGCCTTTCGAGGCCGCGGCCGGCTGGAACAGTTCGGTGATGTCCCGCAATTGCGCCGCGATTTTCACCGGGAGCACTTCCGCCTCGATACGCCGCGCTTCGAGCCGCGAATACTCCAGCACGTTGTCGATCAGCTTCAGCAGACTAGCCGCCGACCGGTCGATCATGTCCACACTCTCGCGCTGCCCCTGCGTGAGTGGCTCCGATTTCAGCATCGTCACGAAACCGAGCACGCCGTTCATCGGCGTGCGGATTTCGTGCGCCATCACCGCGAGGTAGCGGCTCTTCGCCTGCCCCGCCGCCTCCGCCGCCTCCTTCGCCTGCCGTAGCCGGCGATTAAGCACCACGAGCGGGAGCGCCCAGCCGAGCGCCGCGAGCGCGACCGCACCGGCCACCCCGACCGACCAGTAGACCCAGGTCAGATCGGGTCGCGGATTCGGATCGTAGAGCAGCCCCGCGAGCACCTTGGCCGGCGGATTTTTCAACAGTCCGAATTCCGCATATGTTTCCGCGATGTGCCGCCAACGCCCCGGATTCATGTGGCCGATTTCGATCAGCCCCGGATGCATCAACTCCGCGGTCCGCGTCGCTTCAAACAGCAGATGCTCGCGGCTTTTCTTCCGCCCGTAGTCTCGCAAAATCAGATCCACGATCTCGGTCTGGTGCGTGAGCGCGTAGTCCCATCCCTTAAGACTCGCCTCGCGAAATGCCCGCACGCGCTCCGGAAAACGCCGCACCTGCTCCTCGGTCGTGAAAAGATTGTCGCCGTAGAAATCGATTCCACCCGCCCGCGGCGTGAAGGTCATAAAATCCGTGCCCGCCTGCCGCAGCAAGAACGGCTCGTCCGTGACATAGGCCGAGAGCGCCGCGACGCGCCCTTCAATCAAATCTTTCGTGTCAAACGAGTGGTGCCTTACACGCAGTTTGGCCGGGTCGACGCCCTCGTATTTGAAATACGCAAACAGCTCCGCCGATTGCGGCTCAATCATGATGTCGCGATCGTGCAGGGCTTGCAGGTCATTGACGCCCGCGCTGTGCCGGGCGAGCAGCACGAGCGGCGAGTGCTGGTAGATCGCCGCGAGCACAACCACCGGCTCGCCTTTGCCGCGCAAGAGCACGACGTCCGACGTGCCGACACCAAAATCCGCTCCGCCGGTCAGCACGTTTTCCACCGGGTCTTGCCCCGGCTTCGCCTCGATCAGCTCCACGTCCAGTCCCACCGCGCGGTAGTAGCCCTGCGCCACCGCCGCATAGTAACCCGCAAACTGAAACTGGTGCGTCCACTTCAGCTGCAAACGCACCCGGTCCGTCTTCACAGTCTCGGCCGCACGCACCGCCGCCGCCGCAAGGAGGAACGCCATCACCGCGAGCGCGCTCCGACGCGCGAAAATTCCGACGAGCTGTGCGGCCGAATGATTCACCACGGGAGCGGACATTCCCGGCACCCCGCACCCACCGCAAGCCAAACACCGCCGCGCCGTGTCATCGGACCGGCGCGGTCCGCGGCACCACCCGCTACGGCAGCTCCGCGATGCTGAGGATCATCGCAGCCGCCATCTCAAAATCCTTCACCGCCTGGGTCTTTTCCACATCGACCCACTCGTCGAGCGAGTGACCGCGCCCGCCGCGGTTGGCCGAATTGCGCGCGAGCGCAATCGCCGGGATGCCGAGGCTGATCGGCATGTTCGCATCCGTGCTGCTCGTCTCCCACACCGGCACTTTGTCAAACACGCCCATCGTGGCCGCGATCTGCCGCAGCATGGGCGTATCCGGCGACGTCGTGCCCGAGGGGCGGTCGCCGATGAGTTTGATGTCCGCGACGATTTTCCCATTCGCCGTCGAGCGCGCCGCGTTTTCCGCGTCCACCGCCTCGGCCACGATCTTCTTGAATTTGGCGTCGATGTCTTTGAGCGCCGCCGGATCGACCGCCCGCATGTCGATCTCCATCGCCGTCTCAAACGGGATCGAATTCACCGATGTCCCGCCCGACACCACGCCGACGTTGTAGGAGACTTTCGGTTTCTTCGGCACCGCTACCTTGCCGAGCCGCGCGATCGCATCGCCCATCGCAAACGCCGGGCTCACATTGCCAAACGCACCCCAGCTGTGCCCGCCCGGGCCTTTGAACGTCACGCGATAGCGCAGACTCCCGAGACCGGAATTAGTCACCACATCGAGGTTACCACCGTCGACGGTGATGAAGCGTTTGATCTTATCCTTCCACGGACCCTTCGTGAACAGATAGCGCACGCCGCGCAGATCGCCCGGACCTTCTTCACCGACATTACCGATGAACAAAATGTCGCCTGCCGTCTCCACCTTCGCGTCGCGCATCGCCCGGATCAGGGCCAATACGAATGCGAGTCCGCGCGTATCGTCGCCGATGCCCGGCGCGATCAACCGCGTGCCTTGCCGTTTCACTTTCACGTCCGTGCCCTCGGGAAAAACCGTGTCGAGGTGCGCCGCGACAGCGAGCAGCGGCACTGCGCCGCCGGACTTGCCGCGCCACAGCCCCATCACATTGCCCTCGGCATCCATTTCGACGTTTTCCAAACCGGCATCCTTCAACATCGCCATATACGCGATCGCCCGCGGCCCTTCGCCGAACGGGGGCGCCGGAATTTCCGTAAGCTTGATCAGCTCCGCGACGAAGCGGTCAAAATCGCGGTCATACGCCGCCACCGCTGCACGGAATTTCGGATCGGCCACGATCTGCCGCGCGAGCGCATTGCTCGCGGGCGCAACCGGCTGAGCTCGCCCAAGGGAGCCGTCCACGGCCACCCACATCGTGAGCAGGCAGAAACAAGCCGGGCGCCAGCGGCCGAATGCGCGAAACAGGAAAGAGAGCATACCTGAAGACGGAGCAGAGCGGGGAATATCTCAAGCCCGCGAAACGAAATCTGCGCCCCGCGCTGCGTGAGCACGGCGCACCGGCACCGCTGCCTAACTGCGCTCCTACGCGCGGACAGACATCGCGCGCCGGCGGCAACCACTCACGCCCCGATCGGGTGCCACGTCGTCTTAAACTCCAGCGTGTCGCGCACCGCGTAGAGGCTCTGCGCCGTGTCCGCATACCAGTCGGGCAACTCCTCGGTTTTCACGAGATGGAGTCGCTTGATACTGTCCGCCGCACCGAGTGCGAGCGCCTTGCGTTCCTCGGCATTGGCCGCCCCCACGAGCGCGCGGAGGTGTGTGTGCGTCGCAAACGTGGGCACGATTTCTTTGCGGAAGCCGGTGAGCAAGTTCACCACGCCGCCCGGCAAATCGCTCGTCGCGAGCATTTCGCCGAGGAGAATCGCCGGATACGGCTGCGCGGTCGACGCGAGCGCGACCACGGTGTTGCCGCTCGTGATGGCCGGCGCGACGAGCGAGACGAGCGCGAGCAGCGGCGCCTCCTCCGGCGCAAGCACGCCCACGATGCCCATCGGCTCGGTCACGGTGAAATTGAAATAAGGCGCCGCCACCGGGTTTACGTTGCCCAACACCTGTTCGTATTTGTCGGCCCAGCCGGCATAGTAAATCAACCGATCGACGCTCGCCTCGACTTCGCGGGCCGCCACGGCCTTGGACGCACCGCCGAGCGTGATCGCCTCGGCCATCTCGGCCCCTCGCGCTTCGAGCATTTCGCCGAGCCGATACAATATTTGCCCACGGTTGTAGGCCGTGCGTTTCGCCCAGCCGGGACCGGCCTTGGCGGCGGCCTCGACGGCATTGCGCAGATCCTTGCGCGTGCACTGCGGGATATTCGCGTAGAAATTTCCGGCGGCATCCTTCAGCGGATAAACGCGCGCACTCTCCGAGCGGATAAACGCGCCGCCGACGTAAACTTTCGGGGTCTTGGTAATGGGAAGACGGGTCATGGTAGGCGCTGTTAGACGAGTTTGCAGTAGTCGAGCAGACCCTGGCGGCCGCCCTCGCGACCGAAGCCGCTCTCCTTGTAACCTCCGAAGGGCGACGTGGGATCGAATTTGTTATAGGTGTTGGCCCAGATGACGCCGGCCTTGAGCTCGGTGGACATCTTTAGGATGCGCGAGCCCTTGTCGGTCCATACGCCGGCACTGAGGCCGTATTCCGTATTGTTCGCCTTCTCGACGGCCTCATCGACCGTGCGAAAGGTGAGAATGCTCAGAACGGGGCCGAAAATTTCCTCGCGCGCGATACGGTGGCTCATGCTCACTCCCGAAAAAATCGTCGGACGAAAATAGAAACCCTTCGTCGGCAATTTGCACGTCGGCTGAAACATCTCCGCGCCTTCCTTCACTCCACTCGCCACCAGCGCCGAGATCTTTCCGAGCTGCTCCTTCGAGTTGATGGCGCCTATATCCGTGTTCTTGTCGAGCGGATCGCCGACGCGCAGGACCTTGAGGCGATTCTTAAGCTTCGCGATGACCGCTTGCGCCACAGGCTCGTGCACGAGCAGTCGCGAACCGGCGCAACACACATGGCCCTGATTGAAAAAAATGCCGTTGACGATCCCTTCGACCGCCTGATCGAGCGGCGCATCGTCGAACACGATGTTCGCCGCCTTGCCGCCGAGTTCCATCGTCATCTTTTTGTCCGAGCCCGCGAGCGAGCGCATGATGATCTTGCCAACCTCGGTGGAGCCGGTGAACGCGACCTTCGCCGGGATCGGGTGGTTCATCACTGCCGCGCCGACGTCGCCGGCACCGGTCACGAAATTAACGACCCCCGGAGGCAGCCCCGCATCTTGCAAAATCTCCGCGAGCTTCAGGCAGGTGATCGACGTCGTCTCGGCCGGTTTCAGGACGACCGTATTGCCCATCGCCAGCGCGGGGGCGAGTTTCCATGCGAGCATGAGCAGCGGGAAATTCCACGGGATCACTTGGCCGACGACGCCCAGAGGAGCGACGCGGCGGCCCGGCGCCACATACTCCAGCTTGTCTGCCCAACCGGCGTGATAGAAGAAATGCGCGGCCGCCATCGGCACATCGAAGTCGCGCGACTCCTTGATCGGCTTCCCGCCGTCGAGCGTTTCCGCGACGGCGAACTCCCGCGCGCGGTCCTGCAAGAGACGCGCAATGCGGAAGAGATACTTCGCTCGTTCGCGACCGGGCAGCTTGCTCCACACGTTATCGTAGGCGGCCTTGGCGGCCTGAAAGGCGACATCGACGTCGGCGGCACTCGCGAGCGCGATCTCCGCCAGCTTCTGCTCATTGGCGGGATTGATGGAGTCGAAATATTTCCCGGACCTCGGCGCGACGAACTTGCCGTCGATGAAGAGCTCGTAGCGCGTCTTCAGCTTCGGGTCGGCCGTCTCGGGCGACGGATCGAATTCCCAAAGATCGCCGAAAATGAGTTCGGGCAGCGGCCGGCCTTGGGCGCGCTTCGTCGGGCGCGGGGATTTTTTCGCGGTGAGAGTGGGCATGGCAGAATCAGTAGGACTCGGTGGCTTCGCTGAAGTAGTAGGGCGCCTGGTAGGCGCCGGTTTTCTCTTTTTCGATCTGGCGGATCAGGTCGTTCAGCAGCGCGCTCGCGCCGAAACGATAACGCGTGTTGTTGAGCCACGCGTCGCCGAGCGTCTCTTTGATCGCGATGAGAAACGTGAGGGCCTGCTTCGCCGTGCGAATCCCGCCGGCGGGCTTCATCGCGATGGCGATACCGGTGTCGAGGTAGTAGTCGCGGATCGCCTCGATCATCACCTGATTGTTGCCGAGCGTCGCATTGAGCGAAGTCTTGCCCGTGCTCGTTTTGATAAAATCACCCGGGCGGATCACGCGCATCGCGAGAAACGACGCGGCGCGGATATTGTCGTAGGTTTCGAGCTCACTCACCTCGAGGATGACCTTGAGTCGCGCCTGCCCGCAGGCTTCCACGACCGCGCGAATTTCATCCTGCATTTCGCCAAATTCCCCCGCGAGAAACGCCCCGCGGTTGATCACCATGTCGATCTCGTCCGCGCCGTCGGCCACCGCCGCCTTGACCTCGGCGAGGCGAGTCTTGAGCGGCGCCTGACCACTCGGAAACGCCGTCGCGACCGAGGCGATGCGCACCGTCGCGTCGCGGCCGAGGGCTTTGCGCGCGTGCTTCACCATCGCGGGATAGACGCACACGGCCGCCACCTGCGGCACACCGAGCGCCGCGTCGTGCGGCTGCAGGGCCTTTTGACAGAGCGAGGCGACTTTGCCCGGCGTGTCTTTGCCTTCGAGCGTCGTGAGATCGACCATCGAGACCGCAGTCTTCAGGCCCCAGAGCTTCGAGGCTTTCTTAATCGAACGCGTGCAGTATTTCGCGACGCGCTCTTCAACACCGACGGCATCGACGGTGCCGACTTCATCAAACAAACGGCGCAACGCCGCGTGGGGTGATCGTGCCAACATGCGCAGACTATTCCGCCCGCCCCCGGCGAAAACAAACGAAAACTCGCCGCCTGCCCGCTCCGGTCGCCGCTCGTCCAAGTTGCCTCGCCGCATTCGCGATACGGCGCTCGATTCCCGCCATGCACCTGAAACACGTCGCCCGCCACCTCTGGCGCGAATGCCTCCGGCCTCTCGCCCTCCCGATCCTCCTCATTGTCGCCGCGAAGTCCGCCCTCGCCGACATCAACTACGTCCCCAGCGGATCCATGCAGCCGACCATCCTCCGCGGCGACGTCGTTTTCATCAATAAACTCGCCTACGATCTTCGCGTGCCGTTCACCACCACGCGTCTCGCCCGCTGGTCCGATCCCGCGCGCGGCGATATCGTGATCTGCTTTGCGCCCGACGACGGCACCCGCCTCGTGAAGCGCGTCGCCGCGCTCCCCGGCGACACGGTCGAGCTGCGCGAAGACGCGCTCTACCTCAACGGCACCCGCCAGTCCTACGCTCCGCTCGCCGCCGATGCACCCGGCGTGCGCGACCTCGAACCCGCCGAGCGCAACGCCTCCCGCTTCGCTCGCGAATCACTCGTCACCCACGCCTCTTCCCCTGCCCGCATCCACGCCACCCAATTTCTCCCCACCGTGCCCGCGCCCCGCAATTTCGGCCCCGTCACCGTGCCGGCTGGCCACTACTTCATGTTGGGCGACAACCGCGACCACAGCCGCGATTCGCGCTATTTCGGTTTCATGCCGCGGGCCGACATCATCGGCGAGGCCACCGCCGTTGTCGCCTCTGCCGACCTCGCCCACTGGCTGCGTCCGCGCTTCAACCGCTTCTTCTCCAAGCTCGACTGAACACCGGCGTCAGCTTTCCTCAGTGCTGCCCATCCGCCACCCTTCGCCCCGATGAAACTCCGCCACCTCCCGCTCCTCGCCCTCGCGTTCGCCCCCCTCGCCGCGGTTTCCACCGCCGCTGATCGCACCCCGCCCGCCTTCCCCAACGAAGGCGCCCGCCTGCGCGCCGCCCTCGCCGCGGCCGACGACGAGCGTCTCGCCGCCACCAAGCTCGGCGACGCCGCGCGCCTCGGCGCCATCCTGTCCGACGATCTCCACTACGCGCACTCCAGCGGCAAGGTCGACACCAAGGCCATGCTCATCGCCGCCCTCTCCGCCCGGAAATCCGTCTACGAGAGCTTCGATTACAAAGAGCGGAAATTCACCCTCGTTGGCTCCGGCCTCGCCACCATGACCGGCCGTGTGCTCGTGAAGGTTGGCCCTCCCGGCAAGCCGAACGATCTCGACCTGAGCTACCTCGCTCTCTGGCGCGAAGAGAACGGCAAGTGGCGCTTCCTCGCCTGGCAGTCCTGCAAGATGCCGCCGCCCGCCGCCCCTGCGTCCAAATAATCGCGTCTCATCCTCGAATAGGGCATCTCCCCGCTTTACTGCCCGCCCAGTCTGCCTAGCATGCCCGCCGACATGGCTGATTCTCCCAACGCACTGTTCCCCGGCCTCCTGCCCGAAGAGCTGCAGGCGATCAAGCGGAGCGCGCAGCACCGCACCTTTCGCGCGGGCGAGGTGATTTTTTCCGCCGGGGGTCCGGGCGACGGCATATATCTCGTCGAGACCGGTCGGGTGCAAATCTCCGCCGTCGTCAGCAACAGTGAGCCCCGCACCCTCGCCGTCCTCGGGCCCGACGAATTGTTCGGCGAGATGGCTGTGATCGACGATGCCCCGCGCTCCGCGACGGCCCGCGCCGAAGTCGACACTTCGACGTTGTTTCTTAGCAGCGGGCAATTGCCCGCCCTCCTCGAGAGCCAACCGCGCCTCGCCCTCAGCCTCTTCCGCGAAGTCAGCAACCGGCTGCGCGCGCTGAACCAAAAATACATCGACGACATCATCCCCGCCGAGCGCCTCGCCATCGTCGGCCGCTTTGCCGGCACGATCGTCCACGACTTCAAGAATCCGCTCCAAGTCATCGGCCTCGCCGCCGAGATCGCGTGCAGCGAACGCACCGCACCGCCGATGCGCGTCAAGGCCCAGAGCCGCATCGCCCAGCAAGTCGAACGCATGACCAACATGCTGAACGAGCTGATCGACTACACGAAGCCCACCGGGCAGCGCCCCGAGCTCACGCTCGCCAAATTCGCGCGCTACATGAATCCGCTCGCCGAGGAAATCCGCACCGAGATTGCCGAGCGCGGCGTAAAACTCGAGTTGCCCGCCCCGGCGCCCGAGGTCGATGTGCGCATCCAGCCCCAGCGCCTCTCCCGGCTCTTCTACAATCTGCTCAACAACGCCGTCGACGAGATGCCCGACGGCGGAACCATCTTCCTGCGCTTCGTCGTCACGGCCACCGAACTCCAGGTCGAAATCGAAGACACCGGCCGCGGCATCGCCCCGGAAATCGCGCAGACGCTTTTCCAACCGTTCGCCACCCACGGCAAAGCCCGCGGCACCGGCCTCGGCCTCTCGATCTGCAAACGCATCGTCGAGGACCACGGCGGAAAAATCTCCGCCCGCAGCGAGCCCGGCAAAGGCGCGACGTTTACGTTTACGTTGCCGTTGGCGACGTAAGGCCGGTGCACCTCCCCACCCGGGTCGCTCACTTCTCGGCGAAATCCAGCCGGTAGCGCCCGCCCGAGCGGCCCAGCCGCAGCGTCGAGCGAAACGTCTCCGACAAATTCGCCGACGTGAGCACCGTCTCGCGCGCTCCCGCCACGACCACGCGCCCCGCGCGCAGCATCAGCGCATGCGTGAAGGCCGGCGTGATTTCTTCGACGTGATGCGTCACCAGCACGAGCGCCGGCGCGCCGCGGCGGCGGGCGAGTTTTTCCACGAAGCGCAGAAATTTTTCGCGCGCCACCGGATCAAGCCCCGCGCACGGCTCGTCGAGGATGAGTAGTTGCGGGCGCGCCATGAGCGACCGCGCGATGAGCACGCGCTGGCGTTCGCCTTGCGAGAGATACGCCCACTCGCGCTCCGCCAGATGCGCGAGCCCCACCGAGCGCAACAGCCGCCTCGCGCCGACGCGATCCGCGCGCGTGCCGGCGTGCCAGAGATCGAGCTGCGCGTATTTGCCGCTCACCACCGTATCGAGCGTCACCTCCGAGAGCGGAATCGACGCGGTAAACGCGCTCGTCACCACCCCGATGTGCAGCCGCAGCTCCCGCCAATCCGCCGCGCCGTAGCGCCGCCCCAACACCGAAAACTCTCCGCCGGTCGGCGAAAGGAAGCCCGTCAGCGCCTTCAGCAGCGAGGTCTTGCCCGAGCCATTGGCGCCGAGGATCACCCAATGCTCGCCCCGCTCCACGCGCCAATCGACGCTGCGCAAAATCGTGGTGTGACCGCGCTCCACGCGCAGGCCGGAAACTTCGAGGACAGGTTTCATCGCCCGAAGTCTGCGCGCGCGTGATTGCGCCGGTCAACCGCGTCCCTCAACGTGCCCGGATGCGTCTCCTCACTTCGCTCTTCTTTCTCTGCGCGCTCGTCACCGCAGCGCAGGCGCGGCCGTTTATGGTGGTCGCCTACAACGTCGAAAACCTCTTCGACCTCGACGGCCTCTCGGGCTACGAGGACTACCAGCCTTCCAAATATACCCGCGCCCACGCGCTCACGAAACTCCAGAACATCGCCCGCGTCGTCGCGCGGTTCGAAGCCGGCCGCGGTCCCGACGTCCTCCTCTTGTGCGAACTCGAAGTTGACGCCACGCCCGGGAAAAACCCGCCCGACTACGATGCCCTGCTCGCGCGCTACGCCGGCCTGCGTCTCGAAGATATGCTCGGCGCCAAATTCACACCCGAGATCGGCGACCTCCCGTCCGAGGCCCTGCTCGCCAAGGCCCTCGCCGATGCCGGCCTGACCGGCTATCGCATCGTCATCGGCGACAGCACCCCGGCCCCCGGCGACCGCAAGCCGGAGATCAAGTGCGCGGTTTTCACCCGGTTCCCCATCAAGCACACCCGCTCCCACCTCACCGTCGGCGCCCGCGCCATCCTCGAGGTCGTCGTCGATGTCGACGGCGCCCCGCTCCACCTCTTCGCCAACCACTGGAAATCCGGCGCCAGCGATCCCGCCACCGAAGCCACCCGCGCCGGCAATGCCCGCACGCTCCGCACCCGCCTCGACGAAATCCTCCGCAACGACCCCCACGCCGACATCGTCATCGGCGGCGACCTCAACTCTCAGTATAATCAGAAGCAGCGCTACACGAAGATGAAGGTCACGGGCATCAACGATGTCCTCGGCTCCCAAGGCAACGAACTCGCCGTCCGCGGCACGCAGCGCGACCTCTACAACCTCTGGTTCGAAGTCCCGTCCGCCGAACGCGGCAGCGACACCTACCGCGGCGAATGGGGCACGCTCATGCACCTCATCATTTCCCGCGGACTCTACGACTACCGCGGCGTGCAATACGTCGACAACTCGTTCGCCGTCGCAAAATTCACCGGGCTCAACGCCGACGACAAAGGCGAACCCGTGCGGTGGTCCTTCGACGGCTCTGCCGGCCACGGTTTCTCCGACCACTTTCCGGTCTCCGCGAAATTCATCACCGTCACGGACAACCGCACCGACCGCTACCTCCCGCTCCGCAACGCCTCCGCCGAGCGCGCCAGCGATGCCACGGCGTCCGTAAAAATCGACTACACCAAGCTCGACTTGGAAAAAATCGCCCTCGTCCCTGCCAAACTCCCGCCCGGCACCAACCTCCGCGCCGATGTCTACAAAGGCAAAATCGTTCGCGTCGACGGCAAGGTCGCCAAAGGCACCCGCCTCGCCGTGGAATTCGCCGGCGAGACCTACGACGTATTCAGCTTCGACGAAGCCTACCGCAAGAAACTCCGCGCCGACTTCAAGGCCGGCGAACCCATGAAATTCTACGGCGAACTCGGCCAGTATCGCGACCGCTGGCAGTTCATCATCCGCGATCCGAGCTGGGTAAAATAAGGTCCGACCGATGCTGACCGTCTACACCTACGCTAACTGCGACACCTGCCGCCGCGCCGTAAAATGGCTGCGCGCCCACGCGATCACGTTCACGGAGCGCCCGATCCGCGAAACGCCCCCGACGCCCGCCGAACTCCGCACCATGCTCGCCGCCCACGACGGCGAACTCCGCCGCCTGTTCAACACCTCCGGCCGCGACTACCGCGAACAAAAGCT
>CALRZR010000023.1:0-51932 GCA_943372705.1 Opitutus sp. GAS368
GGGCGGACTTCAGTCCGCCCCGGGTGCGTAGCCTCAGCGCGCGAAAAAAGGCGGACTGAAGTCCGCCCTACCCCGGGGCAATCGGCTTGCTGGCGCTCGCCGCTACGGAAAACAAAAAAAGGGCCGGTCTCGCGACCGGCCCCTTTGGCAAAATACAAACTACGTTTGCTCGGCTCAGACCTCGTAAGCCGGGAGGATCTTGTCGACCCGCACTTTGTCGAGGCGGGCGAAAGACGGAACGCCGTTATCGCGGGGGACCACGACCTCGCCCTGGATGAGGGGCTGGGCGTAGCGCAGGAACTGGAAGTTCATGCTGGTGCCGTCTTCGTTGATCCACTCGCGGGGGAGCTTCTTGATCGAATTCGCGACGTCGCTCAGGGGAGCGAGGCCGGTTTCGCAGGAGTAGATGTCTTTGTCGCCGCGGAGGAGGGTGACCATCTTGTCGGTCTCGCCGTTGATGGCGGCTTCGACGGCGGCTTCACCGGCCATGTAGGCTTCATCGGCGTCCGTCTTGGAGGCGGCGGTGGCGGCGGAGCGCTGGATGAGGCCGGGTTTCGCGACGCGGCATTTCACGCCGGGGATGTTGGAACCGATGATCTCGGCGAGGGCGTCGCCGGCACCGCCGAGCTGGGCGTGACCGAAGGCGTCCGTGGCGGCGTCGGCCGCGACGTAGTTGCCGTCCGCATCGACGAGGCCTTCGGCGACGACGATTTGGCAGAACTTCTCGCGCTTCAGGACGCGTTTCACGTCCTCGAGGCACTTGGCCTGATCGAACGGAATCTCGGGGAGATAGATGAGGTGCGGAGGATCGTGCGGGTGATCCTTGCGCTTCGCGAGGGCGGCGCCAGCGGCGATCCAGCCTGCGCTACGACCCATGACTTCGATGATGGAAACGAGATCGCCCTGGCCCATGGCCTCGTTGTCGGCCGCGACTTCGCGGACGGTGGTGGCGACGTATTTGATCGCGCTGGCGTAGCCGGGGCAGTGGTCGGTGACGGGGAGATCGTTATCGATCGTCTTCGGCACGCCGATGACGCGGAGCTCGTAGCCCTGCGCCTGCGCGAGCTTTGAGATCTTGTCGGCGGTGTCTTGGGAATCGTTGCCGCCGATGTAGAAAAAGTAGCGGATGTTGTGGGCCTTGAAGACCTCGAGCACGCGGTCGAAATCGGCCTGTTTCTTGAGCTTGAAACGGCAGGTGCCGAGGGCGGCGCCGGGCGTGTGCTTGAGGGCGCGGATCTGCTGTTGGGATTCCGACGCGAGATCGATCAGATCTTCCTGCAGGATGCCGAGCACGCCGTTGAGTGTGCCGTAGATCTCTTCGATGCATTCATGGTTCAACGCTTCGGCGATGATGCCCGCGACGCTGGCGTTGATAACAGAGGTGGGGCCGCCGGACTGGCCTACCAAGACATTTCCTACGAGTTCAGCCATGATGATGTGGTGTTAAAATTGTAACGAGGTGCGAGAGCGTGAACGGGAGAGGAAGCGGGCGGCCGAGGGGGGATGCAAACTCAAATTTCCCGATGACGGTTTCCGCGGCCGGGTGGCGGCGATTGGAGGAGCGGAATAGGTGGGCGTTGTGACTAAGTAGAGGACGGAGGGGCGAAAGCCGCACGGCTTCCGCCACGGTGGCCCCGCTGCCGAAGCGACGTGTGAGGAACCGGGCGTGCACTCAGAGCAGCTTGCCCGGCTGGTAGTCGGCGGCGCCTTTGTGCTTTTTCGCGAGGGGCTGCACGGAGGCGACGAAGGCGTCGACCTGGTGCGGGGCGGCGCCGACGAAGCGGGCGTTTTCGGAGAGGATCGCGACAAGGGCCTTTTTGCCGAGGCCGACGCGTTTGTCGCCGGCGAGACGCGCGAGCAGATCGGCATCGCCGCCGGAGCGGAGGGCTTTGGCGGCGGCCAAGGCGTGCTCTTTGATGGCCTCGTGCGCGGTCTCTCGGCCGGCGCCGGCTTTGACGGCCTCCATGAGGATCGTGGTGGTCGCGAGGAAGGGCAGGTTGCGCTCGTTTTCGGCGGCGACGGCGGCCGGGAAGACTTCCATCTGGCGCAACACGGTGAGGTAGGTCTCGAGCAGGCCGTCGATCGCGAAAAACGCGTCGGGTAGCGCGATGCGTCGCACGACAGAGCATGAAACATCGCCCTCGTTCCACTGGTGGCCGGCGAGTGCGCCGGTCATCGTGACGTAGCCGGAGAGGATCGTGGAAAAACCGCAGATGCGCTCGCAGTTGCGGGCGTTGACCTTGTGCGGCATCGCCGACGAGCCGACTTGGCCCGCCTGGAAACCTTCCGTGAGCAGACCGGCCCCGGCCATGAGGCGGAGCGTGGTCGCGAAGCTCGCCGCGGCGGCGCCGAGCTGGTGGAGGGCGGTGACCACCTCGAAATCGAGACTGCGCGGGTAAACCTGGCCGACGGAGCCCAGGGAGGCGCGGAAACCGAGGTGCTTGATCACGCGGGCCTCGAGTTGGTCGACCTTGGCGTTGTCGCTGCCGAGGAGGGTGAGCTGGTCGAGTTGCGTGCCGACGGCGCCCTTGAGGCCGCGGACGGGGTAGCGGGCGAGGAGCTCCTCGATTCGGGCAAAGGCGAGTTGCAGCTCCTGGCCGAACATCGCGAGACGCTTGCCGAGGGTAGTGGGCTGGGCGGGGACGTTATGCGTCCGGCCGGTGATCATCAGATTGCGGTGCGTCGCAGCCTGTTTCGCGAGCGCGAGGAGCGCGGCGGCGGCCTTGAAGCGCACGAGCTTCAAGGCGGTGAAAATCTGGAGCTGTTCGACGTTTTCCGTGAGGTCGCGGCTCGTGAGGCCGAGGTGGATGAACTGGTGGCCGGCGAGGTCGGAAAATTCCTCGATGCGGGCCTTCACGTCGTGGAGCGTGACGCGCTCGCGTTTCGCGATGGCGACGAGGTCGATGTTGGTTTTGACGCGCTCGTAGGCTTTGATCGCGTCGGCGGGAATCGCCACGCCGAGATCGCGCTGGCCCTTCATGACGGCGATCCAGAAATCGCGTTCGAGCCCCACGCGCCCGTGCTGCGACCAGATGTCCTTCATGGCGCCCGAAGCATAGCGTTCGGCGAGGACGTTGGGGATGGCAGCGGCGGCGGAGTCGGGTTGGTCGTTCACGGGAAAAACGCGTGAGTAAGCGCCCGCCCCGAGGGTTGGCGACCGGAAAAACGGCGGCTGCGCGTCATGCGACGAACCAAACCCGCGATTCAGTTGGCAAGCGACGCATAGGCCTGCGGTCCGGCTGCCACAAAGCGTGCGCGATCTTGGGGTGGGAGCGCTTCGAATGTTTCTTTGCTGATGATGGCGTAGTCGACTGGGCCACCTAATCGGGGTAGGTCGCTCAATTGATCGCGTGCCCGGCCGACCACTTGGAAACGCTGGGCAGATTTGGGTCCAAAGTAGGCTCCGGTGAGCTCGTCCTGAGCAAAGTTGATTCTTACGTTGAACTCTAAACCGGGAACATGCGGCTTTTCCCTGATGATTTGGGCGGCGGTAGCTACGGCCCGTGCCACCGAGTGATTTTCTGGCGCCGGTCGCCAGTAGGCCAAGACACAATCACCAACAAACTGGTCGATGCTTCCGCCGCTGTTTTCAATCAGCGCCTGCTGATAGCCGAGAATTTTGCCGAGTGCCGCAATCAATTCTCCGGGGGAAAGCTGTCCCGTTGCGCTTCGCACGGAGTGTATTTCGGAGGTCATAAAGACTCCGATTCCTGAAAACGGTTTTGGCCCGATTGGGTTTTTAGCGGCTCCGAATAAAGTTCGTATCCACGCATTCATGGAGCCGCGGGCGTTTGGCCTACGCCGCGAGGCACCGCACGGCCAGCTCGCGGAGGACTTCTTCCTGCTCGTGGGGGCGTTGGACGATTTCTTCGAAGGCGGTGATAAAATCCTGCTGGTTGTCGATCAGGCGGCGGAGGGTCGGGAGCTTGGCGCCGCTGGCGAGTTTGCCGACATACCAGGCATTTTGGCTGAAGAGGTTGTAGGAGCTTTTCTCGGTCGCCCCGACGAACTTCGCGGCGTGGGACGCCTGCGCTTTCGGCATGCCGTCGAGGCCGCGCGGGCCGAGGCGGCAGTCACCGGAGTCGATGAGCGCGCGGACTTGGAGGAGGATGCGGTTGCGGTTTTGCAGCGCGCTGATGACGGGGCGGGCGTCGCCGCCGGTGAAAAAGTGGCGCTTGAGCGCGGCGAGCGTCCACTTGAGGTCGCCGCTGAAAAAGGCTTCGGCGGCCTCGAAGAAATCGCCCTCGGCAGTGTTGGCGGTGAGCTCGGCGACGTCGGCTTCTTCGATGGCGGCGCCGTCTTTCGCGTGGGTGGCGAGTTTGCGGGTTTCTTCGACGAGGAGGCGGGTGTTGGCGCCGACTTTGGCGAGGAGAAGTTCGATGGCGCCGGGGGCGAATTTCACGCCGAGGGAGGCGGCTTCGGCGAGCACGACGCCGGCGAGGGCTTCGGCGGCATTGTCGCCGTCGCCGCCGGCGAGGGCGTAGTCGGCGTTTTTCTCGCACCAGTTCGGAAATGAGCGGCGGTTGTCGATCGGCGCGGCGGTGATGAGGACGGCGGTTTCGTCGGGGTTCAGGGCTTCGAGAAGCTGCTGGAGGTCTTCGACGAGCTTGAGCGTGCTCTCGGCGCGGCCGGTGACGGAATCGGCGAGGAAATTGACGTCTTTGAACCACACGACGCGTTTGCCGCCGAACATCGAGACGGTCTGCACGCTTTCGCGGAAACGATTCACGGCGGCTTCGACCTCGGCGACGTTGCCGGCGAAGCCGCTGATGATTTCCCGGGCGTATTCGTCGGTGACCTCGGCGGCCATGGCGTCGAAACGCTCGCGGCCGAGGCGACCGACGAGGAAATCGTCGGAGCCGCACACGAAGGTGAATTTTTTGCCGGACGCCATGGGAGCGCGCATTTGGCCGGGAAGGTGCGGCGGGCGCACGAAAAAAATCGCCACGCCCGGGGGCGACCGTGAGGCTGCGCCACGCTTCGTGATGGTTTCCCCTGAAAACTCCCACACCCGCGCGCCCGATACTGCCTCGTGGTCGCGCGATTTACTGCTCCTGACGCTCGCGTTTGGTGCGCTGTTTTTCTTCCGACTCGGCAGCTATCCGCTGAGCAATCCCGACGAGGGACGCTATGCGGAGATCCCGCGCGAGATGGTCGCGAGCAGCGACTACGTCACGCCGCGCCTAAACGGCGTCGTGTATTTCGAGAAGCCGCCGCTGGTCTATTGGACGACGGCGGTGTGTCTGAAAGTGTTCGGCCCCAGCGAATGGTCGATGCGGACAACGCCGGCGCTGTTTGCGCTGTTCGGCGTGCTGGTGACCTATGCGGCGGCGCGGCGGCTGCACGGACGCCAGGCGGGACTGCTCGCGGCGACCGTGCTCGGGACCTCGATGCTCTACTTCGTGATCGCGCACATTATGCTGCTCGACATGGCGGTGTCGGTGCTGATGGCGGCGACATTGTTCTGTTTCATCCTCGGGGTGCGCGAAACGCCGGGCGCGCGGCGGCGGTGGTTGTTTTACGGGCTCTATGCGAGCGCGGCGCTGGCCACGCTGACGAAGGGGCTCATCGGATTTCTCGTCACGGGGGCGGTCATGTTTTTGTGGCTGCTGGTTTTCAACCAGTGGCGCCGGTTGCTGCCGATGTATCTGCCGAGTGGCGCGACGCTGTTTCTGCTGATCGCGGCGCCGTGGCATATCCTGGCGGCGCAGGCCAACGAGACGTGGGCGCACCGCTATTTTGTCTATGAGCACTGGCTGCGTTTCACTACGCCGGCGGCCTCGCGGCCGGGCGCGTGGCACTACTTCGTATGGATCGTGCTCGCGGGGCTGATCCCGTGGATCGGTTTCCTCTGGCCGGCGATGCGCGATGCGCTGCGCGGCGGCCCGCTCGACGGGCTCAGGGCAAGTTGGGCGAAACGGAAGGAAAACGCGGATGCGTGGTTTTTTGTCACCTGGGCGGCCTTCATTTTTCTGTTTTTCAGCAAGTCCCACTCGAAACTGGCGCCCTACATTTTGCCGATTTTCCCGGCGCTCGCCGCAGTGATCGGGGCTTGGTTGGCGACGGCGCTGCGGGCCGAGGACGGGGCGAAACGGATGCGGGTCGGGCTGGGCGTATTTGCGTTTTTCTGTGGGCTACTTGGGCTGGCGCTTTGCGTCGTGGTGATGCGGCCGGAATTGGTGCGCATGAGTGCGGAGCAGGCGGCGACACTGCGGGTGCCGGCCTTCGTGATGGCGGCGGTGCTGCTGATCGGTGGAGTGCTGACGCCGTGGCTCGCGAAAGTGCGCGGAGTGCGTGCGGCGATTGCGGGGCTCGTGGCCACGATGGCGCTGTTCTTCGTGACGCTGCAATTTGCCGCGCCAAATATCTCCAAACCCGGCACCAAAGCGCTGGCCGAAATCGTCACGGCGAAGGCCAAGCCGGGCGACCGCGTGCTGCACTACTACGAGTTTTTCCACGATTTCACGTTCTACGCGCAGCGCGTGGTGGATGTCGTGGCGTTCAAGGGCGAGCTGGAACTCGAAGAGGACGCGGCGGCACGGGCCAGCGGGCGCTTCATGGAAGAGCCGAAGTTCCGCGAACTCTGGGCCGGGAGCGGTCGCGTCTGGGCGGTCGCGCGGAGGAAAGACCTGAAGCCACTCTTTGGCGATCCGACCTTCCGTTACCATTTGATCGGTGAAACGCGGGACCATTTGCTGTTTAGCAATCAACCCTGACATGGCCGCGACTCCCTCCGACAAACCAGCTCTGCCGTATTTGCCGCTCACGCGCCCGACGATCGACGAGGAGACGATTGCGGGTGTCGCCGAGGTGCTGCGTTCGGGTTGGATCACGTCCGGACCGAATGTGAAGGCGCTGGAGGCGAAACTCTCCGAGTATTGCGGCGGGCGGCCGGTGCGCGTCTTCAACTCCGGCACGTGCACGATGGAAATCGCGCTGCGCATCGCGGGCGTCGGCGCGGGGCACGAGGTCATTACGACGCCGCTGTCATGGGTCGCGACGAGCAATGTGATCCTCGAAGTGGGCGCGCGCCCGGTGTTCGTCGATATCGACCCCGTGACGCGCAACATCGATCTGAACCGCGTCGAGGCGGCGATCACGCCGGCGACGCGGGCAATCATCCCGGTCGACCTCGCGGGGCTGCCGGTGGATCGCGACCGGCTCTACGCGATCGCCAAGCAACACAATTTGCGCGTCGTCGAAGACGCGGCGCAGTCGCTCGGCAGCACGTGGAACGGCCGGCGCATCGGAGCGACCGGGGATTTTGTGTCGGTGAGTTTTCACCCGAACAAAAACGTGACGACGATCGAGGGCGGCTGCCTCGTGATGAACACGGAGGCGGATGCGAAGCTGGCCGAGCAATACCGTCTGCAAGGCGTGGTGCGCTCCGGGTTTGACGGGATGGAAGTCGAACTCGTCGGCGGAAAATTTAACCTCACCGATGTCGCCGCGCGCGTGGGGCTCGGGCAACTGCCGCGGCTGGAGGAATTCAATGCGAAGCGCCGCGAATTGGCCCGCGCCTACTTTGAACTGTTCGCGACGCCGGCGGCGCGGGCGCTCGGCCTCGGGTTACCCGTGGCGGATTTCACGCAGTCGAACTGGCACATGTTTCAGGTCGTGCTCCCGGGGGAGCGCCTCGCGCTGAAACGCGCGGACGTCATGGCGCAAATGCACGCGGCGGGGATCGGCACCGGTGTGCACTATCCGGCGATCCACTTGTTTGCGGTTTACCGGCGCCTTGGCTGGAAGGAAGGCGACTTTCCGTTGGCCGAGGCCACGTGCCGAAACATTCTTACGCTGCCCCTCTTCCCGACGATGACGCGAGCCGACGTCGAGCGGGTGGTCACGACGCTGACCGCGATTCTTTCCGCGAATTTGAAACCATGAACGGGAAACGAACGCGCAATCATCGCCTGCAAGCAGGCTCCTACCTCCAGTCATGAGCGCCACGCCCTCTCTGCCGCTGTCGATCGTCATCCCCGTTTACAACGAGGAGCTGAACCTGCCCACGCTCTTCGAGCGCCTCTATCCGGTGCTCGATAAAATCGGGCGGCGCTACGAAATCGTGTTTACCAACGACGGCAGTGCGGACCGCTCGTTCGAGTTGCTCAAAGCCATGCAGGCGCGGCGGCCGGACGTGACGCGGGTGATCGATTTCAACAGCAACTACGGCCAGCACATGGCGATCATGGCGGCATTTGAGCGCGTGCGCGGTGACGTGATCGTGACGCTCGACGCGGACCTGCAGAATCCGCCGGAGGAAATTCCGAAGCTGCTCGAAAAGATCGACGCGGGCTTCGACTACGTCGGCGGTTACCGCCTCAACCGGCAGGACTCGTTTTTCCGCAAGTATGCCTCGCGGCTCATCAATCTCGTGCGCGAGAAGACCACGAGCATCGAGATGACGGACCAAGGCTGCATGCTCCGGGCCTACAAACGCGCGATCATCGACGCCATCGTGCGCAGCGGTGCCATCAACACCTTTATCCCCGCGCTTGCCTACAGTTTTTCCGGTAATCCGACAGAGCTCGGCGTGAAACACGAAGAGCGCCACGCGGGCGTCTCGAACTACTCGTTCTACAGCCTGATCCGGCTGAACTTCGACCTGATCACGGGCTTCTCGTTGGCCCCGTTGCAGTATTTCACGATGTTCGCCGGGTTGAGTGCGGCAGGAAGTTTTCTGCTCGTGTTGGTGCTGGCCTACCGGCGCATTTTCCTCGGTGCGGAGGCGGAGGGTATTTTCACGCTGTTCGGGATTCTGTTTTTCCTGCTAAGCGTGGCGATGATCGGCATCGGCCTGATCGGCGAATACGTCGGCCGCACCTATCAGGTCGTGCGCGCGCGGCAGCGGTATCACGTGCGGGAGATTTTGGAGACCAAATGAGCAACAAGCCCCGCATCCTGTTTTTCGGTTACAGCGAAGTCGGCTACGAGTGTCTCTCGTTGCTGTTGGAGCGGGGGGACAACGTCGTCGCGCTCATCACGCACGAGGACAATCCGCACGAAAAAATTTGGTTCAAGACGCCGGCGGTCGCGGCGCGGGAGAAGGGCATCCCGGTCTTTACGCCGGAGTCGGTGAACACGCCCGAGTGGCGCGAGAAAATCGCGGCGCTGCAGCCGGACTTGATTTTGTCGGTCTACTACCGGCACATGATCGGCACGAAGATCCTCGGGCTGCCGCCGCTCGGCGCGTGGAATATGCACGGTTCGCTTCTGCCGAAATACCGTGGCCGGGCTCCGATCAACTGGGCGGTGCTGCACGGTGAGCCGCGGATCGGCATGACGCTGCACCGGATGGTGAAATCCGCCGACGCCGGCGCGGTGGTCGATCAGGAGGGTGTCGAGATCGGGCCGCGGGACACGGCGGAGCAGGCGTTTCGCAAAGTGATGCCGTGCGCGCGGCGCGTGTTGGCGCGTCAGATCGAGGCGCTGCTGGCGGGGACGGTGCAGGAAACGCCGCAGGACGAGTCGCAGGCGAACTACTTCGGCGGACGTAAACCGGAGGACGGGCGCATCGTCTGGACGCAGACGGCGCAGCAAATTTTCAATCTGATCCGCGCGGTGACCGATCCGTATCCTGGGGCGTTTACCGAGGTCGGCGGGGCGCGGCTGATGGTGTGGTGGGCGGAAACGGATACGCCGGCGACGCGGTCGGTGGTGGGGCAGCCGGGCGCAGCCGGGGGAATTTTGTCGGTCGCGCCGCTCGTCGTGGCGACGGGCGGGGGCGCGTTGGAATTGACGAAGACAGAATGGCGTGGAGCGGCGCCCGAGTTGCGGGTCGGCCAAGCGCTGTAAGCCGGCGATTCCAGGCGGGGCGCGCCCGGCGGACAATCATTCGGCATCACCCCAGCGGTAGCCGAGGCCGAGGAGGAAGATGTCGGCGTCGCGGTTGTAATTGCTGACGACGCGATTCCACGTGAGGCGCGTCTGCCAGTGTGCAGAGAGGCGCAGCGTGACAGTGGGTGAAACCAGACCGGCGAGGCTGCGCGGATTGTCCTGACCGGGAACGGGCGTGTGCTTGCGGTCGAAAAGAAGGTAGGGACCGAGGCCGAGGCCGACGGCGAGACTCCGGTCGAGAAACGTATCGACGAGCCAGAGCTGGGTGGAAAAGCCGTTGCGGCGGATAATCTGCGGATCGCCCTCGTTGATCCACGACGCGGACCACTCGAAGTGCGGTGACAGTCCGGAGCGAAACTCGATCGCGGTGGCGAGGGCGCCTTCGGAGGCGGCCGTATTGACGATACTCTGACCGAGGAAGAGCGTGACCTCATGGGCGGTGGCGAGACCGGACGTGGCGGCGCGGCGGATGCGGACGCGTGGTTCGCCGAATGCGTAACCGAGGCCGCCAACGAGGGAGTTCGTTTCGAGGTGGTTTGCGCGGTTGATGCGGTTGGCGGTGAGGCGCACAAACCACGGCGTGCGGGTGTAGTAGGTGGCGGCCAGGCTGTAGACGGGGGTCCAGCCGTGGGTGTTGGCCGTCGATCCGCCGGGCAGCAATTCCGTGTCAAAGTAGTGATACGCGCCGGCGCCGAAGGAGAGGGAAAAGGTGTCCGCCTGAAGCGGGAGCACGGCCCACAGCTGGGCGGCGATGCCGTCGCGATGGTGACGGGGCTCGTGGCCTTCGTTGATCCAGGCGACCGACCACGCGAGGTTGCGATAAAGGCGCTCGCGGTAGTCGAGTTGCCACGAATAGTGGGAGGACAGGGCCAAGCCGGACCCGGTGGTGCCGAACTGGGCCGAGAACTCCTGGGCGGGGGCGAAGGCCGCTCCGCCGAAAGCGGCGAGCCCGGCAAAAAAACAGAGGACGGTGAATCTGGCGTGCATGGTTGGACTGCCGTGAGACCGCCGCGAACGGCGGATGTGCGGATGAAATCAGGTCGAATTTTTTCGCAAACCAACGGCCTGATATGACCCAATTGCGGCGATTCGATTTTTCGTGCTTTCCGTGCACCTCCCGGGGCGCAAGCTGCGGACATGCCCCTCAAGGTTCTCATCCTCGGCGCCAACGGCTTCATCGGCAGCTCGCTCACGCGGGCGATTCTCAAACAGAAAGACTGGGAGGTCTACGGAATGGACATCGGCTCCCACAAGCTCGAGGAGAGCCTCGGGAACAAGCGCTTCAAGTTCGTCGAGGGCGATATCACGATCAACAAGGAGTATATCGAGTATCATGTGAAGAAGTGCGACGCGGTCATCCCGCTCGTCGCGATCGCGAATCCGATCCAATACGTGAAGGACCCGCTGCGGGTGTTTGAATTGGATTTCGAGGCGAACCTCGCGGTCGTGCGCCAGTGCGCGAAATACAAGAAGCGCATCATTTTTCCGTCCACGTCCGAAGTCTACGGAATGAGCACGGATGCGAAGCTCGACGAGGCGACGACGAGTCTTGTCTATGGTCCCATCGAGCGGCAGCGCTGGATCTATGCGTGCTCGAAGCAGCTCCTTGACCGCGTGATCTACGCCTACGGGGTGCGCGACGGCGTGGACTACACGCTCTTCCGACCCTTCAACTGGATCGGGCCGCAGCTCGACGACGTGATGGAGCCGAAGGAAGGCAGCTCGCGGTTGTTCACGCAGTTCATCTCGAACGTGATTTTCAAGAAGCCGCTCCAGCTCGTCGACGGCGGGAAGCAGAGCCGGTCGTTTACGTTTATCGACGACGGTGTCGATGCGCTGCTGCGGATCATCGAAAACAAGGATGGCTGTGCGTCGCGGCAGATTTTCAACCTCGGCAATCCGAAGAACGATGTGAGCGTGGCCGACCTCGCGAAGTATATCATCACGGCATTTAAGGATTATCCGGACTACGCCGAGCACGTGGCGGCGGCGAAGACGGTGGTCGTGCCGTCGGGGACGTATTTTGGAAAATACTACCAAGACATCCAGAAACGCGTTCCCTCGATCGCGAATGCGAAGAAGCGGCTGGGCTGGACGCCGAAGGTGAATCTGAAGACGGCGATCAAGCTGACGCTGGATTACCATCTCGCGCACAAAGATTATCAGCTGGAGTGATGATGGTGGTGGCGCCGCTCGGCGGCGTCTGCGGACGGCTCGGAGAGCCGTCCCTACCGCCCGACAGCCATAACCATGCGCCTTGTTCTCAAAGTTGATGTGGATACCGACCGCGGCACGCGGGAGGGGGTGCCGAATCTGTTGGCGGACTGCCAGGCGGCGGAGGCCGAGGCGTGTTTCCTGTTTTCGCTCGGGCCGGACCAGACGGGGCGGGCGATCACGCGGGTGCTGCGGCCCGGTTTTTTTCAGAAGGTCAGCCGCACGAGTGTGGTGCAGATCTACGGCGTGCGGACGCTGCTCAACGGCACGCTGCTGCCGGCACCGCACATCGGCCGGCGCAACACGGCGGTGATGCGGCGCGTGCACGAGGCGGGCTACGAAGTCGGCATCCACTGTCACAACCATTACCGCTGGCAGGACTATCTGGAGCGCATGCCGATCGCGGAGGTGCGCGAGGAGTTTGTCGCGGCGCGGGCGGAGTTTCTGCGGATTTTCGGGAGCGAGGCGCGGACGGCGGGTGCGCCGGGTTGGCAAAGCAACGCGAAGAGCCGCGAAGTCTACGATGAGGCGGAGTTGCTCTACGCGAGCGATACACGTGGCGGCGGGCCGTTTTTCCCGCGTATCGGCGGCAAGGTTTTCCGGACGCTGGAGATTCCGAGCACTCTGCCGACTTTTGATGAGCTGATGGGGCGCCCGGAATATCCGGACGACAAGATCGTGTCGCATTACATGACCTTGATGCGCGCAGAGCCGGATCGGACCCACGTGTTTACGCTGCACGCAGAGATCGAGGGCATGGGTCGGCGCGGACTGTTTCAGCAACTGCTGGCGGCGTGCACGGCGGGCGGCGTGGAGTTTGTGCGCATGGACGACTACGCGCGGGAGCTGTTGGCGAAGCGCGACGCGATTCCGGTGCGCGACCAAGTCATGAAGGAGATCGACGGCCGCTCGGGTGTCGTCGCGGCGCAGGCGGCGTGAGCGGGCGCGGGGCGGGCTGGTTGCGGACGGCGTGGCTCGACGGCTCTACGTGCCGAGGAGGCGGACTGAATTCCGCCTTACTTTTCGATCCGGCGGAAGAGCCGCACGGCGAGGCCGAAAAAGATCAGATTGGGCAGCCAGAGCAGCAAATCGGGGTGGTATTCCGGGTGGCGGTCGAGCCAGCCGACCATGACGGTGAGCATGTAGTAACCGAGGGCGAGCGCGACGGCGACGCCGAGGTTGGCGCTGGTCTCGCGGCGCGAGACGCGGATGCCGAGGGGCACGCCGATCAGGGCAAAGGCGAGGACGGAAAACGAGAGCGTGTATTTCTCCTGAATCGTCAGGCGGACCTTCATCTCGGCACGGGCGTGGTCCTTGGCTCTCCCCGCCTCGACGGGTGCGGCGGCCACGCGGCGGAGTTCAATGTGGAGTTCGTCGAATGTCATCCACTTCAGTTTTTGGGCGCGGCCGGCGGCGCGGTTGTAGAGGCGGTCGAGGGCGAGGCGGACGGGTTCGGATTGTTCGAATGAGCCGACGAGCTGGGCCTCGGCGAATACTTCGGGATTCTTGGCGTCGCGGGTTTCGACCTGCGCGTGGGTGAGCGTGAGGATGAGTTCGTTGGTGGTTTCGTCGTAGTCGAAGCGGCCGGACTCGGCGCGGACGAATTGGGTGACGCGGCGGTCGCGGTCGAGGCGCCAGAGCCAGAAATCGCGCATGACGGCGCCTTGTTTTTCGCCGACGTAGACGACGAAGCCGGGGAATTCGCGGATAAAGGTTTTCGGAACGATGGCGGCGAGCGGGTTGGTGCGGATGGCCTCGTCCAGCTCCTTGTGATACTGCACGCGGGCGCGCGGCATGGAGTCGAAGTTGATGTAGAGGCCGAGGGCCGTGCCGAGCACACCGATCACAATCACCGGGCGAGCGATGCGGAAGAGGCTCAGGCCGGCGGCACGCATGGCAGTGATCTCGCTGTCGGCGGAGAGGCGGCCGAGGGTGAGGAGCACGCCGGTGAGCATACCCATCGGCAGGGCAAACGAGATCACGAACGGCACGAGCAGACCGACGAGGCGGGCGAAGGTGCCGAGGGAGAGCTGCTCGGCGAGGACGTAGCCGAGGAGGTCTTTGACGGCATTGCCCAGAATCAGAACGAACGCGAACAGGCCGACCGACGCCGCGCAGGTGAATAGCACGCTTTTGAAAATATGGCGGTCGAGAAGGTTCAAAGGAAAGGGCGCACGGTGATCGCAGACGGACCCGCGGCGGACAAGGCGGTTCGTCGAAAACTACAGGCCCAGCGAGAGCTGCGGGCCGGTGTCGTCGGCAGCGGGATCGGCGGAGGCGGGAGCGAGGCAGGCGGGGCCCTCGTGGCGGACGTTGCTGACGTGGGTGCTCACGGCGAACTTGGTGACGGCGTCGGAGGGCAAGGCGTGGAGGAGCGGCGCGAGGTGCGCGGGATCGGTGATGGCGGGGTCGAGCCACGGGTCCCACGTTGCGGGCGTGAGCATGACGGGCATGCGGTCGTGGATCGGGCGCATGAGCTCGTTCGGCGCGGTGGTGACGAACGCGCAGGTCTCGCGCACGGTGCCGTCGGGGGCGCGCCACGCATCCCAGAGCCCGGCGAAACCGAACGGGGCTTCGTCGCGCAGACGGAAGAGCCAGGGTATTTTCGCGCGGCCGACGGTTTCCCACTCGTAGAAACCGGTGGCGGGGATCACGCAGCGTCGGAAGCGGAGGGCGTCGCGGAAGGAAGGCTTGGCCGCGAGGGTCTCGGCGCGGGCGTTGACGAGAGGCGGGCCGTCGGCGTCCCGAGACCACGACGGCACGAGGCCCCAGCGGAGGCGGGTGGCCTCACGGATCTGCGCACGGGGTTTTGAGCGGACGACGGGAAGATCGGTGCCGGGGGCGATGTTATAGCGGGAGAGAAATTCCGCCGGGGCCGCGATGCCGAGCCGCGCGAGGACGTCGCGGTAGTGTTGCTCAAGGAGAACGTAGCGGGTGCACATGGCAGGGATGAAGCTGAGAGCTCAGAGCTGAGAGTTGAGAGCTGAGAGCAAGAGCAAAGCCGGAATCGGGTGGAGCGGGGAATCTAGAACAGGGAGAGTTGCTGGCCGCCGGGGCGGCGGAAGTGAGCGGGGGAGAGGGGGTGGCGCTGCTCGTTGAGGCCGGCGCGGCGGGCGGTGGCGCGGAAGAGTTCGCGGATTTGGTCGGCGAAGATGCCTTCACCGCGGAGGCGTGTGCCCCATTCGCTGACGTTGAGCGAGCCGCCGCGAATTTCCCGAATGCGGTCGAGGACGCGGGCTTTTTTGGTGGGTGCGTGGTCGTCGAGCCATTGGACAAAAACGTCTTTCACGGCGCGCGGGAGGCGGAGGACGATGTAGCCGGCGCGCGTGGCTCCGGCCGCAGCCGCGGCGTCGAGGATCGCGGGCAGCTCGTGGTCGGTGAGGCCGGGCACCACGGGGGCGACCATGACGCCGGTGGGAATGCCGGCGTCGGTGAGCTCGCGGATCGCGCGCAGACGGGCGGCGGGTCGCGAGGCGCGGGGCTCGAGTTTGCCGGCGAGTTCGGTGTCGAGCGTGGTGATGGAAAGGTAGACGGCGGTGGCTTGGTGGCGGGCGAGTTCGGCGAGGAGATCGCGGTCGCGGGCGACGAGGGCGTTTTTGGTGACGATGGAAATGGGTTGGCGAAATTCGGCGCAAACTTCGAGGCAGCCGCGGGTGATGCGGAAGTGGCGTTCGGCGGGTTGGTAGCAATCGGTGGCGCCGCTCATGGCGATGTTTTCCGGCTCCCAGCGCGGCGACGAGAGCTCGCGGCGGAGGAGGGCGGGCGCGCGGGTTTTGACCATGATCTTTGTCTCGAAATCGAGACCGCTGCTCCAGCCGAGGTATTCGTGGTAGGGGCGGGCGAAGCAGTAGGCGCAGCCGTGTTCGCAGCCGCGGTAGGGGTTTAGGCCGAACGTGAACGGGAGGTCGGGGCTGTCGTGTTTGGTGAGGAGGGATTCGGTGCCGTCGACGAAGAATTGGGTGTGCGGGTGCGGGCGGGCGGCGTCGGCGCCATCGGGGTCGGCGGAGAGCGCGGCGAGATAGTCGGGGTCGGGCGTCAGGAGGAGCGGCTCGAAACGATTCGGCGGATTGGTGTGGGCGCCGCGGCCGGGGATCGGAGCGAGGGGCGAAGTGGGCGGCGGTGCGGACATGTGGACACGTTATGGAAAAACGTGGCTGCGCCAGTGCGATTCGCTTTGCTCGCGCGATGTCGCTCGAAAAATCCACGCGTGCGGTGGCGCTGACGCGTCACGAAGGCGACGGCGTGGATGTGGGCGAAGGGGCGGCGCGGGAGCTGGCGGACGTGCTGGCCGTCGAGGAGCCGTTGGAAATCCGGGTGGGCGGGCGGAGCGTGGCGGTGGTGATGCGGACGCCGGGGCATGACCGGGAGCTGGCGGCGGGTTTCTTGGTGACGGACGGTATTGTGCGGCGGCGGGAAGAGGTGGTGGATATGGTGTATTGTGCGATGAAGCGGGAGGGGGGGGCCGCCTCTCACGAGGCGGGCTACGGGGAAAAAAGGGAGAATATTTTGGATGTGCTGCTGGCGCCGGGAGTGACGGTGGACTGGGCGCGGTTGACGCGGAATGTGTTTACGTCGTCGAGTTGCGGGATCTGCAGCAAGGCGAGCATTGAGGCGGTGCAGGGGCAGTTTCCCGCGATCGCGGGCGCGGTGGTGCCGCGGCGCGCGGTGCTCGCGGGATTGCCCGGGAAATTGCGGGCGGCGCAGGCGGGGGTTGCGGCGACGGGCGGGCTGCATGCGAGCGGGTTGTTTGATGAAGCGGGGACGTTGCTCGTGGCGCGCGAGGATGTGGGACGGCACAACGCGCTGGACAAGGTGGTGGGGCACGCGTTTTTCACGGAGCGGCTGCCGCTGGCGGGACGCATTTTGCTCGTGAGCGGACGGGTGAGTTTTGAGATCATGCAGAAGGCGCTGGCGGCGGGGGTGCCGTGTGTGGCGGCGATCTCGGCGCCGACGAGTGCGGCGGTGGAATTCGCGCGGGCGAGCGGGCAGGTGCTCGTGGGGTTTTTGCGGGGCGAACGGATGAATGTTTACGCGGGCACCTTGGCGGGTTGAGGGTGTCGCAGTCGGCTCCGCACGAAACGAAACTGAACTGACCAAATTTTCTTAACCACGGATTACACGGATGAAACGGATACAAACAGGGAAAGCCTCGGGCTGGGTCGGTGTATGGATGGCCTTGCTGATGGCGGGGGCATGGGGGCCGCTGCGCGCGGCCGAGAGCGAGACGATGGCGGAGCGGACGTTGAAGGCTATCGCGGAGAAGCAGCGGGAGATTTTCGCGGAGGCGCAGAAGAAGGGCGATAAGCTGGACCAAGAGGCGTTTCGCACGCAGGTGCAGTCGCTGACGCACGAGTATGAACGGCTGTTGCGCGACAATCCGAAGTTCGCGTTGGCGGCGGCGGCCTACGGCGGGCTGCTCGGCAAAGTCGGGATGCGCAAGGAGGCGGCGGCGATGCTGCTCAAAGCCAACCAACTCGACAGCGATATCCCCTTTGTGAAAAACCAGCTCGGCGGCTACCTCGCCGAGGAAGGCAAGCCGCTGGAGGCGGCGCCGTATTTTCTGGCGGCCATCAAACTCGCGCCGAACGAGCCGATCTACCACTACCAGCTGGCTACGTTGCTGGTGGAGGCGCGGGACGATTTTCTGCGCAGCGGCGAGTGGACGCGGGCGGCACTCGATGAAGCGATGTTGAACGGGTTCAAGCGGGCGGCGGAGCTGGCGCCGGAGCGGTTTGAATTCGGATACCGGCACGCGGAGTCGTTTTACGATCTGGCGAAACCGGACTGGGACGCGGCATTGAAGGCGTGGGCGGCTTTGGAGGACAAAGCGCAGTCGCCGATTGAGCGGCAGACGATGCGTCTCCACGCGGCGAATGTGTTGATCAAACAAGGCAAGCCGGACCATGCGCGCACGCTGATGGCGACGGTGGACGATCCGGCGCTGCAGGGGCAGAAACAAAAGCTCGTTGCCCAGCTCGCGGAAACCGCGAAGAAGTGAGCGATATGGATTTCGGGATCACTGCCGCAGACCTGCGCGCCGGGCTGCTTTTTTACCTGCTGCTGTTCAGCTGCCTCGTGCTGCGGGCGTTTGCGCAGGCATGGCTGGCGGACCGCTTGGGTGACCGCACGCCGCGCGACGAGGGGCGCGTGACGCTCTATCCGGTGCCGCATCTGGATCTGCTCGGATCGGTGATTTTGCCGTTGATCTGTATTTTCTTCCTTCAGCCGCGGCTGGGGCAGATCAATTTCTTCCTCGCGTGGACGAATCCGGTGCCGATCACGGCCGCGAACTTTCGCGATCCGCGAAAGCACTACCTGTTCACCCAACTCGCGGGCTGCGGGATGAGCATCGTGCTCGGACTCGCCTCGGCGATTTTGGGCGGGCTTCTCTATTGGAAGAGTCCGCAATCGGCGGAAGTGTTTGTCACGCTGATCGGCATCAATGCCATGCTCATTGTGCTCGATCTGCTGCCGATGCCGCCGCTGCCGGGTGCGATGGTGTTGCGGCATTTCGGCATGATTTCCGAGGAGCTGTTTTGGCAGATCGCGCGGTGGAGCGGCTTGGTGTTTCTGATCGCGATCAATCTGCCGCCGATTCGCAAGTTGCTTGGCCTGCTGATCTCGGCTGCGGCGCTGCCGTTCGCGAGTCTTTACGAGGCGATCGCATTGGCGATGCGATGAGCGCCCGGGCGACGCAAAAACCGACAAAGGTGCTGACGATGCGCGGGCCGCGGCCGGTGACGCTCGGCGACTGGCTCGCGTTTGCAGAAAAATTGTATGCGCGCGAAAAACTGGCGCTCGGGCAGGTGGCGACGAATGCGCACGACGAGGCGCTGTATTTGCTGATGACGGTGCTCGGGCTGCCGCTGGAAAGTGATGCGCGCGTGCTGAAGAAAAAACTCACGGCGGCGCAGGGCGCGGCGGTGGAGGAGGTCTTGCGGCGGCGGGCGCTGGAGCGGGTGCCGGCGGCGTATTTGACCAAAGAGGCGTGGCTGGGCGGGCAGCGTTTTTACGTCGATGAACGGGTGATTATTCCGCGCAGCTATTTTGTGGAGATCATCGCGGAGCAGCTCGATGGATGGCTGCGGGCGCCGGGGAAAGTAAAACGGGTGGTCGACGTGTGCACGGGGTCGGGGTGCCTGGCGATTTTGTTGGCGCAGCATTTTCCGCAGGCGAAGGTCGATGCGGTGGATTTGTCACCGGATGCCTTGGACGTGGCGAAAATCAATGTCGCGGCACACGGCTTGGAGCAACGGGTGACGTTGTGGGCGAGCGATGTGTTCGACGCGGTGCGGGTGGGCGCGACGTGGAAGTATGACGTGATTTTGAGCAATCCGCCCTATGAGCCGAGCGCGCATGTGGACGCGCAGGCGCCGGAGTTCGCGGCGGAGCCGCGCATGGCGCACGACGGCGGGGGCGACGGGCTGGAGATTATTCGGAAGCTTCTGAGACAAGCGCGCACGCGAGTGACGGACGAAGGCATCGTGCTGATCGAGGTCGGCGGGTTGGTCGCGGCGATGAACAAGGAATTCGCGGCGTTGGAGCCGCACTGGCTGCACACGGCGGATGGGGCGGATTGCGTGTGTGTGATTCACGCGGCGCGGTTGGCGGCTTGGCGGGGGTGACGGAAGCACGGTCAGGCTGACCGTGCTACGGGCGGAGCGGAACATGGGCAGGATGCCCATGCCACTTTCGGAAGGACCGTCGGAGATCGTGCTCTACTTGCTTTGCAGGGTGTTGGACGCGAATTGGAAGGCGAGGAAGCCGATGGCGAAGGCGCTGCTGAGATCGCTGCTCGAGGGGTGTCCGCGGAGGAGGGCGGTGACGAGCGCGGCGGCAAGGAGGGCGAGGGCGCCGGTGGAGGCGCCGAGGATGATGCGGTTACGACCGGAGTGGGTGAACGTCGCGGCGACGCAGATGGACAGCGCGGCGAGGAGGAATGTCAGGAGGAAGCCGAGCTCGTTGCCGAGCGCGAGCCACCAGACGAGACACGCGAGCGCGGCGAAGAACACGCCGCCGAACCAGTTGCTCGCGATGCGTTGGTCGCGCGAAAGGACGTGGCGGCCGAAGCGGTTGAAACGCAGCAGGAGGTTGAACATCGGCACGGCGGTCCACGAGAGGTAGATGAACGCGTAGAAGAGTCCGAGCAGCGGCCAGAGCACCCAGCCAAGTTGCGGTTGCGACGTGGCGACGCTGCGCACGAAACGTCCGCCGAAAAAGATGCCGATGATAAACACCCACTGGAGCTTGGTGCTGAGGCGGCCCATCCAGAGGAAGTAGGCGAGCATGCCGCGGTAGAGCGGGTTGCGGGCTTTGAGGGCTTCGAGCATGCCCTGGCGCGCGTATTCGAGATCGGGTTCGAGGCGGAGGGCTTCGCGGAAATGCTCCTGGGCTTTTTTCGGGTCGTTGCGGTGAAGACAATTCCACCCCTGGTTCGCGTGGGAGAAGGCGTTGTCGGGCGCGCGCTCGAGGGCGAAGTCGATGGTGGCGGTGGCTTCCTCTTTGCGGCCGAGGCGCACGAGGGCCATGGCGCGGAGGTTGGCGGCGTTGACGTGCTCGGGATTGAGCGCGAGGGCCTGCTCGGCGGCGGTGAGGGCGGCGGGCCAGTTCCGCAGGGCGAGCTCGATGGAGGCGAGGAGCGTGAAGTGATCTTCGACGCTGGGATCGAGGCGGAGCGCTTCGTTGATGGCGCGGCGGGCGTCGTCGTCGCGGTCGGCGCGATGGAGCGTGAGCGCGTGGACGTAGTGGAGGTAGGCGTTGTCGGGGGCGAGGCCGAGGGCGGATTGGGCGGCGGCGAGGGCTTCGGGAGATTTGCGTTGCTCGCTGCGGCTGAGGGCGAGGACGGCGAGCGCGGACGGATCGTCGGGCTGCTCGGCAAGGGAGAGCATGGCCTCGCGCTCGGCTTCGGCGGGGCGGGATTGCGCGAGGAGGAGCTGGGCGCGGGCGAGGTGGGCGCTCATGCCAGAGAAGTTGAGAGCTGAGAGTTGAGAGCTGAGAGCCCGGAACGGAAGCGAGGCGCGAGGCGCGCAGAGAGCTTCAAGGTGGATCGCCGCGTCGCAGCGCTCTTCGCGATGACAAAGGGGTGGGCGCTCATTTCTTGATGTTGAGATACGCGAGGATGTCGTCGTAGAGGCCGCTTTGGTTGGCGTAGAGGGCGTGGTTGCGGGCGGTTTCGAACCAGTCGCGCACGGTGGGTTTGTGGCGCTTGACGGCTTCGAGGAGATCGCGGCCGGTGAGCGGTTGGACGGTGCCGGAGCGCATGGCCTCGCGGAGTTTCTCTTCCACGGCGACGTCGATCACGGCTTTGAGGTCGGCGCCGGAGTAGCCGTCGGTTTTTTTCGCGAGGGCATCGAAATCGATTTCGGCGACGGGCTTGCCCTTGAGTTGCAGGCGAAGAATGGCGGCGCGCGCGGCGGTGTCGGGCGGCGGGACGAAGAGGATGCGGTCGAAGCGGCCGGGGCGGCGGAAGGCGGGATCGAGGTGCCAGGGGGCGTTGGTCGCGGCGAGGATGAGGACGCCCTCGTTGGAGGCGGAGACGCCGTCGAGTTCGCTGAGGAATTGGTTGATGATCTGGCGTCCGCCGGACTTGAGCATGTCAGTGCGGTTGGCGCCGAGCGCGTCGACCTCGTCGAAGAAGAGCACGCACGGGCGGTGGGCGCGGGCCTGTTCGAAGAGCGAGTGGAGATTTTTTTCGCTCTGGCCGATCCACATATCGAGGACGTCGCTGATGCCGACGGCGAGGAAACCGGCTTTGACTTCGCCGGCGGTGGCGCGGGCGAGGAAGGTTTTGCCGCATCCGGGCGGGCCATACATGAGGATGCCGCCGCCGATTTTTTTGCCGTAGGCTTTGAAAAGCTCAGGCTGGCGGAGCGGGAGAATGATCTTCATCCGCACCTCTTCTTTGACGCGGTCCATGCCGCCCACATCGGCGAAAGCGAGCGAAGGGCGCTCGAGTTCGAGGCCGGAATCAGCGGAGGGCGGGAGGTCGCCGGCAGGGAGGCGTTCGCGCGGAGATTCGGAGGGAAACGGATTGGTGGAAAAAGGCTCCGGGGGAGGCGAAGGCGAGTCGGACGAAGCGTCAGAGGCGTCGGACGAGGAGAAGGGATTGAAGTTGGCGGAAGTCGGCGGACGGGGCGGCGGTGGCGCGGGCGGACGCGGCGAAGGGCGGGCAGGGAGATGCGGGGCGAGTTCCTGCTCGAGTGCGGGGTCGGTGAGGAGTGGGTCGGCTTCGCGGGCTTTGACGTAGTGGCGGGCAGCGAGGCGCGGTTCGCCGGCGTGGAGCGAGAGGCGGGCGTGGAGAAGCCAGGCGCGCGCGGGGGCGTCGGGCTGTTTCACCATATCTTCGACGATGACGAGGGCGGCGCTGTGTTTGCCCTGTTGGAAAAAGGCGGCGGCGAGGCCGAGGCGTGCGGTGGAGTTGGCGGGATCGAGCGCGAGGGCGCGTTTGAAGAGAGCGGCGGCTTCGGCGAACGCGCCGGTTTTCAAAATGGTGTCGGCGACGTGCACGAGCAACGGGGCGTTGTCGGGTGAATGACGGAGCGCGGCGCGGAGCTCGGGCGGGATGGCGGAGGAGTCGAGAGGGTCGGACACAGGGGAAGACGAAACGGGCGCGATGTGGGCGGGCCAAGCAAATTGGGGGGCGGAAGGGACGGAGAGGGAGAGATGGGGAGAGGGGGAGCGGGTTGAACCGCTAATTTTCGCTAATCACCGGATGAAGGGCGGGGCGAAGAAGTGCGTGATTCGCCTGATCGGCGAATCGCGGGGGCGTGGCGGCGGTGGGGAAACCGCCGGTCCGTTGGGAAGGCGGACGCGCTATTTGGCGCCGTCGACTTTGCGGGTGGGCAGGCCGGCTTTGGTCCAGGCGCGGAGGGTGCCGATGTTGGCGGCTTTCAGGCCCTGTTTCGCGAGGGCGTTGGCAACTTCGCCGGAACGGCCGCCGCTGCGGCAGTAGAGAATGATTTCTTTGCCGGCGTTTTTTTCGAGGAAGGGTTTCCAGGCTTTTTGCGCGCCGTCGAAGTCGCTTTTCGCGAGGAGCACGGCGGGTTCGGCGACGCCGGAGTCGGCCCACTCGGAGGGTTCGCGGCAATCGACGAGGACGGCGGTGCCGGCGGCGACGCGTTTGGCGGCCTCAGCGGGAGTGTGCGTGGCGGGCTCGGCGGCGAAAGAGAGCGCGGCGGTGAGGAAGAAGGCGAGGAGGCGGAGATAATTCATGGGGAACGGATGGACGTGGAATTGTCGAAATGGTGCGGGGAAATACGACCGCGATCAACCTATTGGCAAGTTTCCGGCGTGGGCGGAAACGGGGTTCAACGCGCCAAGTCGTAGAGGGCGTAGCCGGCGAAGAGGTTGGGGAGGGTGGGGCAGGGGGAGTGCCAGTTGCCGGCGAGGTGGGCGCGGCGGGCGATGCGGATTTGTTTCGCGGCGCAGAAGTGTTCGAAATCGGCGATCGTAACGGGATTGGCAGGACGGCTCTCGAACCACTCGGTGGTGTAGACGGGGTTCCGCAATTTCCGGCCGCGGATGAGCATATCGACGCGGTTTTTCCAGAAGCCGTGGTTCACAAATCCGACGGTGAGTGCGCGGCCGACGCGGAGGGCTTCCAAGATGACGGCGGTGGGGTCGCCGAGCTCGTGCACGGTGCGGGAGCAGATGACACGGTCGAAATGTTTATCGGGGAAGGTGCGCATGAACGCCGTCATGTCGCCCTGATACGCGGCGAGTCCGCGGCGGACGCAGGCGGTGATCTTGGTAAGGTCGAGATCGACGCCGACGGCGGAGACTTTTTTCGTCTGCACGAGATAGTCGAGCAGGGCGCCGGGGCCGCAGCCGAGATCGAGGACGCGGGTGTTGGGTTCCACCCAGTCACCGATGATCTGCATGTCGACGGTGCGTTTTTCGACGAACTTGGTCATGGCGCAGAGGAGTGGCCCACGGAAGACACGGAATACACGGAAAAAAATCCGGCGAAGACGGAAGGGAAGAAGCGAATGGCGCGCCGGCCGACCACTCGTTGGCGCTCGTGGCTACGACCGGCGGTGGGCGGCGAAAAGCGCGTTGGGGTCAACGCGCTCCACCTCGGAGAGGAGGCATGCGACTGGAGGTCAGATCGCATAGTCGAAGTCGTAGGGTTGGTCGCGCTCGAGGAAGGCGCGGACGAGGCCGTAGAGTTCTTCGGACTCGAGGAGGAAGGAATCGTGGCCGAGGTCGGTGGTGAGTTCGGCGTAGCTGGCGCGTTTGCCGGCGCGGAGGAGGGCGAGGGCGAGTTGGCGGTTTTGTTCGGGTGGGAAGAGCCAGTCGCTGGTGAAGCCGACGATGAGGGCATCGGCTTCGACGGGCGCGAAGGCGGCTTCGAGCGAGCCGTGCGACTGCGCGAGGTCGAATTGGTCGAGGGCGCGGGTGATGTAGAGATAGGAGTTGGCGTCGAAACGGTTGATGAAGCTCTGCCCTTGGTGGCGGAGGTAGCTCTCAACCTCGAACTGCACGTCGAAGGTGTAGGCGTCGCCAGCGGCGGTGTCCTTTTTGCGGCGGCCGAATTTACGGTCCATCGATGCGTCGGAGACGTAGGTGATGTGGGCCATCATGCGCGCGATCGCGAGGCCGACGCGGGGGCCGGCGTCTTTGGCGTAGTCGCCGCGGTTCCAGGCAGGATCCTGCATGATGGCCTGACGGCCGACCTCGTTGAAGGCGATCGCTTGCGCGCTTTCGCGGCCGGTGGTGGCCATGGCGAGGACGCGGCGGGTGAAGTGAGGGAAATCGGTGGCGAAGCGCAGAGCGAGCATGCCGCCCATCGAGCCACCGATGACGCTGTGGAGTTCGACGATGCCGAGATGGTCGAGGAGAAGTTTCTGGGCGCGCACCATGTCGCCGATCGTGACGAAGGGAAACAGGATGCCGTAGGGGCGGCCGGTTTCGGGGTTCGTGGACGACGGGCCGGTGGAGCCTTGGCAACCGCCGAGGACGTTCGCGCAGACGACAAAGAAGCGGCGGGTATCGACGGCTTTGCCGGGGCCGATGAGGTTGTTCCACCAGCCGGGTTTTTTGTCGGCGGGGGAGTGCCAGCCGGCGGCGTGGTGATCGCCGCTGAGGGCGTGGCAGATGAGCACGGCGTTGTCGCGCGTGGCGTTGAGCGTGCCGTAGGTCTCGTAGCGAAGCGTGAAGCCGGGGAGGATCTGGCCGCTGCGGAAAGAGAACGGCTTCCGGTAGACGAAATCGTGGGGAGCAACGAGGCCGACTTCGCCGGGCGCGAGGTGGCGCGGCGCGACCTGCGCGACTGACGCGGAGGGCAGGGTGTCGATTTCGTCCGTCATCGGGCGGAACACTCAATCCGCGTCGGGGAGACGAGGCAAGGGAGTGGCGGGGTTATGACGCGAGGGGAAATTTGTAAACTGGCGGTTACTTCAGCGGTGAACATGGCGCGGAACGACGGGCGGAGGGGCGAGTCGGCCGGGGAGGGCAGGCTCGGGTGGACTACGGGTGACGTCGTGGGGCGGACGCAGACGTTTTGGTTTCGGCGGGGCGAAAAGCTGACGCTTTCCGCTACGAAAAAACCGGCCGTCAGGCGTGCGCGGCGGCGCTGAGTTCATCGTCCAGCTCTTCGTTGGAGAAGAGGTGTTGGACGTCGTCCATCTCATCGAGGGTGTCGTGGAGTTTCACGAGGGCCTTCGCGAGGGCGAGGTCCGTCACGGGGACGGTGGTCACGGGAATATAGGCGATTTCGGAGTTGTCGGGCTTGAGGCCCTTTTTCTCCAGCGCATCGGCGACGCGGTCGAAGGCGTGAACGGCGCAGCGGACTTCGTAGCCTTGGTCACTGGAGAGGATGTCGTCGGCGCCGGCCTCGAGCGCGATTTCCATGAGCGCATCCTCGGCGATTTTTTCTTTCGCGATGAGGAACTGGCCGGCGTGGAGAAACTGAAACGCGACGGAGCCGGTGCTGGCGAGGTTGCCGTCGAAACGGGCGAAGGCGGCACGGATATCTTTCGCGGCGCGAGTCTTGTTGTCGGTGGTGGCCTGGACGACGAAGGCGACGCCGCCGGGGCCGTAGCCCTCGTAAGTGATCTCTTCGTAGACGACGCCGGGGAGTTCGCCGGTGCCTTTCTTGATGGCGCGGTCGACGTTTTCGGCGGGCATGTTGGCCTCGCGGGCCTTGAGGACGAGGGTGCGGAGGCGGGCGTTGCTGTCGGGGTCGCCCCCGCCGGCCTTGGCGGCGAGGGTGAGATCGCGGGAGATGCGGGAAAACACTTTGCCGCGGCGTGAATCGGTGACGGCCTTGAGCCGTTTCACCTTGGACCACTTGTTGTGTTTGGCCATCGGGGCGGAGGGCGGGTCAGAGACCCCGCCCTACTTTTTCTTCGGAGTGACGTTTTTCACCACTTTGCCACCGGCACCGACGGCGACGGCGGGCGCGTCGGCTTCGGGGTCTTTCATCTTATTGATCACGAGCTGCTGGATGATGGTGAAGAGGCCGTTGACCGTGGAGTAGAGCGAGAGGGCGCAGGAGAAGGTGTAGCAGAAAAGGGTGAAGATGATCGGCATGAACTGCATCATCTTGGCCTGCATCGGATCCATCGAAGGCGACGGCGTGAGGCGCATCTGGATCACCATCGTGGCGCCCATGAGGAGGGGCAAAATATTGATGGGGAGGCCGAGGACGTGGCCGATGGTGTCGGCGGACGCGAGGTCGGCAGCCCAGAGGAAGGGCGAGAAGCGCAGCTCGGCCGTGCTCTGGAGCATCGTGAAGAAACCCATGAAGAACGGGATCGTAATGAGAATGGGGAGACAGCCGCCGACGGGGTTGACCTTCTTCTCTTTGAAGAGGGCCATGGTGGCTTCCTGCTGTTTGCGGGGGTTGTCTTTGTATTTCTCGCGGAGAGCCTGGAGTTCGGGCTGGAGCTTGGCCATGCGCTTCGCGGACTTCGAGGCGGCGAGCGTGAAGGGGACGAAAATGATCTTCAGGGTGAGCGTGGTGAGGATGATCGCGACGCCCCAATTGCCGACGAAGCCGTGGATCCACGTCATGAGGGTGAGGAGGATTTGGCTGAAATATTTGAAGAAGCCGAAGTCCATGACCTTGTCCTGGTCGGCTTTGAAAACGGAGGCTTGAGCGAGGCGGGCGTATTCCTTCGGTCCAATGTAAAACTGAGAGGCGAGCTTGACTTCGGATTTTGAGGCGAGGGCCTTGATGTCGAACTGCGCGGCGGCGGCGACGCCGTAGGCGGAGTGGTTATCGTCGGGAAGGTCGGCGTGGACTTTGACGCGACGCGTGACGAGGCCGGCGGCGGGTTCGTCGGGCGTGAGAATGGCGGTGAAGAATTCGTTTTTCACAGTGGCCCAGGCGATCGGGCCGGAACTGACGATGGAGGGTTTGGAATCGTGAGCGCCGAGGCCGAAGAAGCCGCTGCTGGATTCGAGTTCGGAGCGCGGGATAAACTTCTGGTTCTCACCCGTGGAGTAGCCGGAGCTGGGTTGGCGGGCGGGATCGTCTTTGGCGGTGGCGGCGACGGTGCCGACGGCGAGCGAGACCTTCATTGGTGCCGAGGTCTGGTCGGCGAGATTGCGAATCGTGGTCTCGTGGTGGAGTTGGTAAGGGTCGGTCTTGTCGCTCTCGTCGGGCGGGAGCGTATAGCGACGGGTGACTTCGAAGCGGCCGTCGAGCACGGCGCGGTAGACGACTTCGTTGGAGGAGGAGGAGACGCGTTGGAAGCGGGTGTTGCGGTCGAGGCCGGGGAAGTCGACGAAGGCGAGCATCGGATCGGCGTGGACCTGATTGAAGACGAACGGGGCGGTGCCATTGAGTTCGGCCGGATAAATGAGGCGGTCCTTGGGGTCGCGCTTGATGAGGGCGACGTCGCGGATGGCGCCGCCGGAATCGGTGAAGCGGACTTCGACGAAGCTGTTTTTCAGCGTGGTGACCGTGGCGGTCGCGGCGTCGGCGCGGGCGGACGCGAACGCAGTCGTCGCGGCTGGAGTGGTGGATGGCGTGGCGGCGGTCGAGGTCGATGGCGTGGCAGTGGTGGCAGAGGAGCTGCCGGTGGCGGGTGTCGCGGCTGCGGTGGTGCTAGGCGCAGGACGCGGCGGAGGGGGCGGCGCCGTCTGCTGCATCCAAAACATGAAGGCGATGGCGGCGGCGATGAGCGCGACGCCGATGACGGTGTTCTTTTTGTCCATTACGAGAAAAGGGTGGGAGAGGAGAGAGCGCGGGGCGCGGTGAAAAGGGACGGGCGGCGGATCGACAGGTTAAACGGCTACGCGGGTGCAGCGCGGAGTGCGGCGGGGAGGCACGGGATCGTGGCCACCGGGGTGCAACGGGTTGCACTTGAGCAGGCGCACGAGGGTCAGCGCGATGCCGACGATGACGCCCCGCTCGCGCAGGGCATCGGCGGCGTAGTGCGAGCAAGTCGGCGAAAAACGGCAGCCGAAAGAGGGGCCGAATAACACGGGCAAGGCGGGCGAGAGCGTGCGCTGGTAGAGTTTGATCAAGAGCAGCAGCGCATGCATGGGCAGTCGCACGACCCAGCGCAGGACGTTGACGAGGTGCGCGGTCATGCGGTCGGCGGCGAGGCAGGCGGGGGAATGAGGCCGCAGGCGTCGGCGAAACGTTTGCCGAGATCGGGGATCGGCGTGTGTTGGGCGGCGGCGCGGGCGATGAGCATCAGGTCGCAGCCAGCGGGCACGCTTTGCTGGTGCTGGCGGAAGACTTCGCGCAAGCGGCGTTTGGCGCGGTTGCGACGGACGGCGTTGCCGACGGCGGCGGTCGAGGCGACGACGCACACGCGAGGCAGGTCGGGCGTGGCGGTGGCGAGCGGGGTGTCGCGGCGCTTCCACCAGAGGGTGAAGGCGCGGCAATCCACCCGTCGTCCCTGTTCGCGGACGACACGGATATCGCTCTGGCGGCTCAGGTGCTGCTCAGGGCGGAAACGCATGGGCGTGGCTCAGCGAGCGTGCGTCGGTAGAGTCCACTCGCTGGCGCTCGCGGCTACAGACGAAGGCCGGTCGGGCTCAGACGACCGTCAGGCGCTTGCGGCCTTTGAGGCGGCGGGCTTTGATGACTTTGCGTCCGCCTTTGGTGGCCATACGGGCGCGGTAACCAATCTTGCGGGCGCGTTTCTTGCGGTGCGGACGGAATGTAGGTTGCATGACTTTTGTAGAAAAAGAGGGTCAGAAGTGTCGGACGGGGTAGGGGGTGTCAAGGGTGGCGTTTGGCGGTTTTCGGCGGAGAGAGCCGACGGGACGTTGCAGGGTTTTCGTTAACTGGCCAGTGGACGAGGGCGATTGGTTCGCTCACGTTGGGCCGATGGTGCGGCAAACGACGGGTTTCGCGGAGCGGATGATGCGGACAAAAGGGATCGGCACGTGGCTGGCCGCGGCGTTAGCGCTCGCGGTGATGGCGGCGTGGACCGGCTGCCAAGGCCCGGCTCCGGCGGTGCCGCCGGACGGAGAGCCGAGGCGGGCGGGCGCGGCGGAAACGGCGGCGGGGGCAAGCGACGCGTTTGTAATTCTGACGGGCGGGGGCACGCCGCTCTCGAACGAGTATTCCCATTATCTGCAGGCGCGGGCGATGTCGGACTATTTTCGGCAACGCTACCCGGCGGAGGCGGTGTGGACGTTTTTCGGGATCGGCAACCGCGACGGTGCGCCGGGGATTTTGGCGGACGTGCACAAGCAGACGCGCGAAGGCGAGCGGCTCGTCGATACCTGGCTGCCGGGGTCGCTGCCGGAAAACCGGCCGGCGACAAAGGAAGGTTTCTTGAAGGCGTTGCGGGAAGAAATTCTGCCCCGCGTGGCGGGAGGCGGGACGCTCTACCTGTTCGTCGGAGATCACGGGGAACTCACGCCGGGCAAGAATGCGGAAAGTGCAGTGACGATGTGGCAGCTGCGCCGCGGGCGGAAGGGGCGCGGTTGGGATACCGACCGAAATGGAATTCTAACGGTGAGCGATTTGCGCGCGGCGTTGGCGGCGGGGTTGGGGCGGGGGCGTGTGGTGTTTTGCATGACGCAGTGCCACGCGGGGGGATTTCACTTCATGGGCGTGCCGCGCGCGCCGGCACTGGCGACGGGGCCGCTGCTGCGCGTGGCGGGATTTACGGCGACGGATGAAGCGTCGGTAGCGTCGGGGTGTGTGGCCGATCCCGATCCGGTGAACTGGGAGGGCTACGAGCGGTTTATCCCACAGGCGCTGCTCGGCCGGGATCTGATGACCGGTGTGAGGCTCGGGCTGCCGACAGGCTCGTTTGCGGCGGCTCATGAAGCGGCGACCCTGGTGGATCGCACGATCGACAAACCCTACGGCAGCTCGGACCAGTTTCTGGCGGGTTGGGCGGATCACATCGAGACGACGTTGCTGCGGACGCTCGATCTGACCGACACGGAGGTGGGCGCGCTGGCGAGCTATACGCGCGCGGTCGACGGGCAACCGGTGGCGCTGGCGGGCGACGCGGCGCTGGCGCTGCGGGCGGATCGCTTCCGGCGGCTTACGGCGATGTGGACAAACGAAAATCCGACGATGGAGCGGCTGCTGAACCGCGGCACGCGCAAGGAACTGGAAGCGGCGCTGGGAACCGGTGAGGTGCCGCCGGCAGCGGGAGGTGGGCGGCGACGCGGTGGTGCGCCCACGCGCCGGCTCTGGACGGAGACGATTCGGCCGGCGTGGAAAGCGGCGGTGGCGGCGGGGCGCGAAGTGCCGGTGCCGGCGGCAGCCATGGCGTTTGAAAAACGGGTGCTCGAACTGGAAGACGGCGGGAGGGACTTTTTATCTTCGACGAACCGCGAAAAAGGACTGCTCAATGAAGTGTATTGGGAATCCGGGTTCAGCGAGCCGGTGGTGAAAGACCGGGCAAAGGCGGAAGCGGTTGCTCGTTGGGGTGGCGAGCGGCGACAACGCATCCTCGAATGGGCCACGACTCACGCGGACGCGCCGGTGCGCGAGGCGGCGGCGACGATTGCGCGGGCGCAGGCCCGAGCGGAGGCGCGCGCGCCGGAGCCGGTGGGTCCGATCGAGCCGACGGCGGTCGAGCGCGTGTTGTTTTACCGACGCGTGGTGGCGGCGTGGAATTTTCTGCTCGCGACGAACAACCGCGCGGCGCTCGCGCAATTGGCGGCGATCAACGAGGTGGAAAATACGTCGCTGCCGGAGCCGATGCGGGCGGCGAACGGGCGTGTGGGTCAGTAGCCGATGGCCGCGCCGTCTTTGCGGCTCTCGCTGGCGCCCCAGTAAACTTTGTTCACCGGGTCCCAGCGGATCGCCTGATAGCCGCCGAAACCGCCGTTGCCGGCGCGCACGTCATGGCCGCGTTGGACGAGGGCGCGTTGGGATTCGTAGGGCACGCCGTTCTCGACCTGCACAAAGCCGCCGTCGCGCATTTTTTCGCCGGTCGGCTCGGAGGAGCCCTCGTGCTGCCAGCGCGCGGCATCGCCGGCTTCCTGGATGTTCATGCCGAAATCGATTTGATTGATCAGCACCTGAACGTGGCCCTGCGGCTGCATGGCGCCACCCATGACGCCGAAGGCTTGCCAAGGCTGGCCATCCTTCATCGCGAAGCCGGGGATGATAGTCTGGAAGGGGCGTTTGCCCGGCGCGTAAACGTTGGCGTGACCGGGCTCGAGGGTGAACATCTCGCCGCGGTCCTGAAACGCGAAGCCGAGGCCGGGGACGACGATGCCGCTGCCCATGCCGCGGTAGTTGGATTGGATGAGCGAGACCATGTTGCCCGCGGCGTCGGCGGTGCAGAGGTAGATCGTGTCGCCTTCGCGCAGGGCGGGATGGCCAGAGTCGTAGGTCTTGGCGGCGCGGGCGCCGATGAGTTTGCGGCGCTCGGCGGCGTAGTCTTTCGAGAGCAGGCCGCGGAGAGGAATTTTGGAAAACGCGGGGTCGGCGTAGAATTTCGCGCGGTCCTCGAACGCGAGTTTCTTGGCTTCGACGAGCGTGTGCAGGGCGTCGGGGGAATTGTAGCCCCATTTGGCGAGGTCGAAGCCCTCGAGGATGGTGAGCATCTGGAGGGCGGCGATGCCCTGGCCGTTGGGCGGAAGCTCGTAGATGTCGTAGCCGCGGTAGTTCACGGAGACGGGGTCGACCCAAGTGGACGTGTGTTGTGCGAGGTCAGCGGCGCGGAGGTAGCCGCCGTGAGCGCGCATGAAGGCGTCTATTTTTTCGGCAACCTCGCCGCGATAGAAACCATCACGACCGTGTTGGCCGATGAGCGTGAGCGTGCGGGCGAGCGCGGGGTTTTTGAAAATTTGGCCCTCGGCGGGGGCGTTGCCGCCGGGTGCGAAGGTGTCGAGGAAGGCGCCGGGGAATTGGTCGAGCTTGGCGTTGCGGACGCCGATGGACCAACCGTAGGCGATGTATTGGGTGACGGGAAAACCCTGTTCGGCGTAGCGTATCGCCGGAGCAAGGACGGCGGGCAGCGGGAGCTTGCCAAATTTTTTGTGAAGCTCGCTCCAGCCGTCGACGCATCCGGGCACGGAGATCGGCAGGAAACCGCGCGGCGGGATGTGCGTTGGGTTTGCGGTTTTGGCGAGTTCGGCTTTGAGCTGGTCAAGCGAAAGGCCGAGGGGCGAACGGCCGGAGGCGTTGAGGCCGTGAAGCTTTTTGGTCTTCGCGTCCCAGACGATGGCGAAGAGGTCTCCGCCGATGCCGTTGCCGGTGGGCTCCATGAGGCCAAGGGCGGCGTTGGCGGCGATCGCGGCGTCGACGGCGGAACCGCCGGCTTTGAGAATGTCGATGCCGATTTGGGAGGCGAGCGGTTGGCTGGTGCACACCATGCCGTGTTGGCCGAGGACGGGGGAGCGGGTGGCGAAAGCGCGGCCGTTGATGCGGTCGGGCTGGGCGAAGGCGAGCGGGGTGAGGAGAAAAAGGGCGAGGGAGGGGGAAAGTGGCTTTGGCATGGAGGTAGTTGGAAAACTGCACACGAAAGGGAGAAAGTCAGGTCGGCTCGCGGTCACGCGTCGCTACTCGTCGGAGGGCGGAGGAGTCGGCGGAATTTTCGGGCGAAGGCGGCGGTTGAGCGAGCGGTCGATTTCTTCGAGCTCGGGGTCGGGGATGCGCGTGAAGGCGATGCGCATCGGGGCGTAGTCGGTGGCACCGTGCGCGCCACCGAAGTAGACGGAATTTTTGCCGAAGGTTTTGTTGAGGGTGTCGATCGCGGAGTGGAGGCGCGTGCGGGTGTTTTCGGTTTCGGCCGTGAAGAGATCGCCGGTGTGTGCGCTGCCTTCGAGGAGGTCGCCGAGGATGATGCCGACCTGCATCGGGGCGTTGCGTTGGAGGGCGCGGGGGCGGGTGGACCAGAGTTCGTTGAGGACGTGGGTGAAGTGAATCGTGTCCTGCGTCTCGTTGAAACGGCGCTGATCGTGCCACTGCTGGTCGTCGCGGTAGCGCACGGAGACACTCAGGCTGCCGGCGTAGTGGCCGGTGTGGCGCAGGCGCATGGCGGCTTTTTGGAGGAGCCGATGCAGAACAGCGAGGGCGGTCTCGTGATTGCGACCGGCGGGCGGGAGCACGTGGCCGTGGCCGATGGTGTTGTGCTCGACGGGGGCGCGCTCCTGGAGTCCGCCGTTCATCCACTCGTGAAAGCGGGCGCCTTCGACGCTGCCCCAGACGGCGCGGAGCTGCGCGCTGCTCGTGGCGTAGAGCTCGGCGACCGAGGTGATGCCGGCGGCGTGGAGGCGTTTCTCCATGTTTTCGCCGATGCCGGTGAAGTCGGAGAGTTTAAGGTGCAGGATTTTTCCCGGAACGTCGTGCTGGTCGAGGACGAGGAGACCGTCGGGTTTGCAGATATCGGAGGCGAGTTTGGCGAGAAACCAATTGGGGCCGACGCCGATGGAGCAACGCACATGGGGGCCGACGCCGGCGGCGATGGCGGATTTGATCCGGTGGGCGAGGGCGGCGGCGCGGTCGGGAGCGGCGGCGAAATCTTTCGTGAGCTCGCACTCGAGTTCGTCGATGGACTGCACTTTTTTCACCGGCACGCAGGACTCGATGATGGATTTGAGGCGGCGGTGGTAATCGATGTAAACTTCGGGGCGCGATTCGACGATGGCGATGCCGGGGCAGCGTTCGCGGGCCTCGGCGACGCGGCAGTTGCGCTTGAGGCCGAGTTTTTTCGCGTCGGCGCTGATGGCGATGAGGCCGGTGGTCTCGGCGAGGAGCGGCACGACCCCGACGGGTTTGCCGCGCAGCTCGGGACGCTCCTGCTGCTCCACCGAGGCGAAGAAGGAATCGAAGTCGATGGCGAGATTGCGGAGGGCCACGGAGGGAGTGTCGGGCTGTAAAAACCGCTGTCAAATCGCGGGCGAATCCCCCACGTTGCACGGTCACATGCGCATCGCCGTCTTCTCCGACACGCACGATAAATATCCGCCGGACCTGCCGGCGCGACTGAAGGGGGCGGATGAGATTTGGCATCTCGGCGATGTGTGCGACCCCGCGGTGCTCGCGGAATTTGAGTCGCTCGGGCCGCCGTTGAGCGTGGTGCTGGGCAACTGCGACGAACATTTTGCTTGGCCGCTGGCGCTCGAGTTGGAGCGGGAGGGCGTGAAATTTTATCTGACGCACATTCCGCCGAGCCGCGCGCCGAAGGGGTTTGCGGCGGTGTTGCACGGGCACACGCATGTGCCGCGCGACGAGGTGGTGGGCGGCGTGCGCTGGCTCAACCCGGGGTGTATTTCGCGGCCGCGCGGAGTGCCGCCGAGCTTTGCGTGGCTGACGGTGAAAGACGGGGTGCTCGTGAGTTGGGAACTTGTGCGGGTGTGAAGCGGCGCATAGGCTGTCGGCGATGAGCCGGAGCTATCTGCCCAATTTTTTCAGCGCGCTGCGCATCGCCTTGATGCCGGCGGCGTTGTTGGTGGCGGTGGGCGGATCGCGGCCGTGGTTTATCGGTTTGGTGGCGGTGGCGTTGCTGACGGATGCGCTGGACGGATTTTTTGCGCGGAGGCTGAACGCGTTTTCCGAATTCGGACGGAAATTGGACAGCGCGGGCGACTATGTGACGATGCTCACCGGCACGGCGGGGATTGCGTTGTTGTGGCCGGAGCACATGCGGCGCGAATTGCCGTGGGTGATTGCGGGGTTTGCGGCGTTTCTCGCGGTGGTGGTTTACGGCGCGGTGGGATTTGGGCGGCTGCTGACGTATCACACGTGGATGGCGAAATTCGGGACGTTTGGGTGCGCGCTGTCGCTGATTCCGTTGCTGGCGGATTGGGCGATCGCGCCGTTTCACGCGATGATCAGCGTGCAGATCGCGGCGGCGGTGGAGGTGGTCGTGATCTCGCGGTTGGTGCCGCAGCATACCGGCGAAATGCCGACGGCATGGCACGCGTGGCGTCGGAGGAACGAAGCGCGGCGAAACTGAACGGACTATTTCGTGGGAGCGGCCGGACGCCGCCACACGATGTCGTTGTAGTGAAGTGTGTCGCGGTCGACGATGGTGATAAGGCCGACGGTGGTGATGACGCAGGGTTGGCCTTGGCGGCGTCCGGCGCGGGCCGGTTCCTCGTAGGTGACGGGGAGCGGTTGTCCGTCGGGTCCGAGGGTGGCGATGGAAAAGTGGCCGGTGGGCGAAAGGGTGAGCACGCCGTTGCCGGGGGAAACAGGCGTGAGGTATTGGCCGGCGGCGGACGCGAAGAGGGTCTTGATTTCGTCCGGCGCGGTGAGGGCGACGACATCGCCGGGGATGGCGTTGATGTCTTCCTCGTGGAGGCCGAACCAGAGACCTCCCGATAGGAGCGCGAGGCCGGCGACGAGGAGGGCGACGGCCTGGGTCGGCGAGAGGTTGAGGCGGCGACGCGGGGCGGGGGCGGACGCAGGGTCGTCGGTGGTAGCTGCAGCGGAGGTTTCGCGGGCGGGGTCGATGGTGGCGAGGATGCCGGCGGGATCGAGCGGAAGGCTCGGCGAGAGCGGGTCGAGGCCATCGCGGAAGGTGAGCGATTTGTTGCCCGGGGTGACGCGCCAACCGCGACCCTGGCGGCGGATCACAATAGCGGGATCGGCGTCGGGCTGGGTGAGCACATCGAGCCGGGCGAAATTGCCGAGGAGCTTTTCGAGATCCGCGGGGGCGATTTCACCGAGTTCGCGCGGGGTGTAGTGAACGGGTTCGAGGGCGGTGGCGTCGGCCGAGAGCTGGACGAGGGTGACCCGGAAGGTGACGTTCATAGCTCGATGATGCAGACGAGGGCGTTGGTGGAGCCGAGGCGGACGTTACCAGTCTTGAGATTGCCGTTGTCGAGAGCGCGGTCGATGGCGGTGAGGAGAGCGGTGTCGCCGCTCAGTTTGTCGGCGCCCTGTGTGATGAGGGTGACGGCGGCTTTGGTGAGAAAGCCGTTGGGGCTGACGTTTTGATCCCAATCGTAGTAGCCGCCGATGGGGGTTTTGCGGGTGAAGGAGGCGGGCAGGGCGCCGACCATTTCGCGCGGCATGATTTTGGGCAAGGTGTCGGCGGGCCACCGGCCGTTTTGCAGGTTGTAGGTTTGGAGCGCGGTGGTGAAGGTGCGGAGGTCGTTGGCGACGGCGGAGACGCGGGCTCGTTGGGAGACGCGTTTCATCGTGGGCAGGCTGATGGCGGCCAGGAGGCCGACGATGAAGACGACGACGCTGAGTTCCACCAGCGTGAAACCGGCGGAGGGGCGGCGGGAGCAGAGGCGGCGGGAGCGGGGTGGGGAGGATCGCACGGTCCTGGGGGGCATGGGTTGAGTCATGGAGTCGTGGCGAAGATGCTGCAAGCCCCGGGCCAGCTATGCAGCATATCGCGCTGGCGCGGTGCGAAGGAACAGCTTCACTGGCGGGCGACGTGAGTGGAGAACGACAACAGGATCTGTTCGGATTTTTTTCGCCGGTGGCGGGTGGGCACACCGTGCCGACGCCGACCGTGGCGAAGGCTGCGCGTCCGCAGCGGACGGTGGAGGTGCGGCAGACGGCGGTGGGCGAAGTGGTGTTGGAACGCAGTGCGCGGGCGAACAACTACCGGCTGACATTGCGGCGCGACGGGACGGCGGTGGCGACGATTCCGGTGCGGGGTTCGGAGCGTGAGGCGCTGCGGTTTGTGGAGCAGCACCGCGAGTGGTTGGAGCGTGCGCGGGCGCGGCAGGCGAAGCGGCCGCGCGGTGCCGAAGTGTGGCGGGTGGGCACGCATGTGCTGTGGCGCGGCGAAATGACCGAAGTGCGCGTGGCGGCCGAGGGCGAGAAACCGCAAGTGTGTCTGGCGGCAGATGTGTTTCGCGTGGCGCGGCTGGACGGCGATCTGCGGCCGACGCTGGAGGCGCAATTTGCGCGGCGCGCAAAGATCGAACTGCCCGGCCGCACGTGGGAACTCGCGGCGGTGACCGGTATGGACGTGAAGCATGTCTCGGTGCGGAACCAGCGTTCGCGGTGGGGATCGTGTTCAGCGAACGGCACGATCTCGCTCAATTGGCGGCTCGTGCAGACGCCGGATTTTGTGCGCGACTACATCATCTATCATGAGTTGATGCATCTGCGGGAGATGAACCATTCGGAGCGTTTCTGGGCGCGCGTCGCGGAGGTGTGTCCAGGGTGGCAGGACGCGGAGCGTTGGATCAAACGCAACGGGAGTCTGATCGGTCTCTAAACGCGGATGCGGGCCGGGAACCGCTTCACGGGGGGCGAGCGGCGGCTAACAGCCGGCGGCCGGCTCAACTGCGGCCGGCGTTTTTCTTCAGCATCTCGGCGCGGGCGGATTCGAGTTTGGCGCGCTCTTTGGAGGTGAGGCTGGCGAAACCGGACTTGGCGATCTTGTCGAGGAGGGCGTCGACCTCGGCCATGGTGGCGGATTGCTCGGTCTTCGCGGCGGGGGCGGCGGCCGCGGTTTTCTTCGCGGGAAGATCGGGCAGCACGCGAAGCTTGGGTTTCGGGCGCCAGAAGTTGAGTTTCGGCAGTTCGAGCAGGCCCTGGTGGTGGCGCACGAAGGCGAAGGCGAAACCGCAGGTGGCGAAGAGGGAAATCAAGGTGGACCAACTGCGGAAACTGAGATCACTCAAAGCGTAGATTCCGATCAGAATGATGGCCGCCCATTTCGCGGTAATATTGAGAAACAGGGGCACATTCGGAAAAAATGTGGCGAAGGCCGCAAAGATGGCGAGTGCACCAATTTCGCCCACGAGCTCGCCGTGCAGCAACGGACTCAAGAGGGTCAGGAGTAACGGCGAAACGAAATAGACGCCTGCGAACAGCCAAAGAAATTTGCGGCGTCCGATGGTGCGCTCCACCTCCCGGCCAAACCACCAGAGGTAGATCATATCGAACACGAACCGCAGGTCGCGACTCGGCACGTTGAGGAACCCGTAGCTGAATATGCGCCAGATTTGGCCCTTCAGGACCAGGGCGCTGTTGAATGGAAGCCACTCGAAATGAAACAATGCGCCGAACGCCGTCAGCAGCGTGGTGACGAACATCGAGACCACGTAGACCAGCACGATGAAGTGGGCGGCGTAGATCGGGTAGCCGCGCAGCCACATCACGGGCGTGTGTTCGTCGGAGTCGGAGTAGGTTGAGCCGTAGCGGTCCATGAGTGCGAGAGTCGGGACGGTGACGCACGTGCGCCGGCTCCGCAAGCAGTGAGCGGGGCGGCTACGGATGTTCGCTCCATAGGCACACGAGCCGTGGTGGGCCGGCACGTCCCTGTGCCGGCATGGGAGCGACGCGCACACGCATAACATGCGGGCGCAGGGACGCGCCCGCCCACCCTCGGCAGGCGATGGCGCGGGTCGCGATAACCCGGATTGCCTCGATCACGGGCGGTGTCACGCTCCGCGCCATGATGAATCGTCGTGAATTTGTTCAAGGAGCCTCGGCCATGGCAGCGGTGACGGCGGTCGCGGGACCGCTGCGGGCGGCGACGCCGGCCGGCGGGAAAATGAAAATCGCGCTCACGCCCGGCAGCGTGGGCGTCATGGTGAAGAGCCAGCGGGAGCTCATCGACCTCGCCCACCGCCATCGGTTCGAAGCGGTGGAGCCGCGTGGCGACGAGCTGGCCGGCATGTCGGCGGAGCAGAGCGCGGCAGTGCAGGCGGACTTGGCTGCGAAGGGGCTGGCGTGGGCGGCGGCGGGGCTGACGGTGGATTTTCGGAAGGATGACACGACGTTTCGCGACGGGCTCGCGAAGCTGCCGAAGATCGCGGCGGGGTTGCAGCGGGCGGGCGTGCAGCGCGTGGGCACGTGGTTGGCGCCGAGCAGCGACGAGCTGACGTATCGCGCGAATTTTTCGAGACACACGGAGCGGCTCAGGGCGATCGCGCGGGTGTTGAAGGATCACGGGCTGCGGTTCGGTCTGGAGTATGTCGGCACGCAGCTGCTCCTCGTCGGGAAGCGGTATCCGTTTGTCCATACGCTGGCGGAGACGCGTGAGCTGATCGCTGAGATCGGCACGGGCAATATGGGTATCGTGCTCGACACGTGGCACTGGTGGCAGGCGGGCGACACGGCGAAGGATCTGCTCGCGTTGACCAATGCGGACGTGGTGAGCGTCGATTTGAACGATGCGCCGAAGGATGTGCCGAAATCGCTGCAGAAGGACGGCGAGCGCGAGCTGCCGATGGCGACGGGCGTGATCGATATCGGGACGTTTCTCGGGGCGCTCGTGAGCATCGGCTACGACGGGCCGCTGCGGGCGGAGCCGTTTAACAAGGCGCTCAACGCACTCGACAACGAGCCGGCGTGCGCCGCGGTGTCGACGGCGATGCACCGGGCGTTGGGCTTGGTGCGCGGGTAACGGCGGCGTCAGGGGCTGGGGGCGAGGGCGACGCGGAAACCGATGTTATACCAGCGGAAGATCGGCTCGCTCTTGCCGCGATAGGCATAGCGGAGAAAGGCGGGCTTCACCATGTAGCTGCCGCCGCGGCGCACGCGGTCGGCGCCGGCGTTGTTTTTCGGATCGATGACGAGGCCGCCGCGGAGCTTGGCGGCGTAGGCATCGAGGCACCATTCCCAGACGTTGCCCTGCGTGTCGTGGAAGCCCCATGCGTTGGGAGATTTTTGGGCGACGCGTTGGGTGGTCTCACCGCTGTTTTGCTCGTGCCAGGCGAGGTCTGCGATGGTGGCCGCGAGATCGTTGCGATCGCCGGCGCGCGCGGCGTATTCCCACTGGGCTTCGGTGGGGAGTGTGTAGACGTAGCCCGACGGAAGACGGTCGGCGATGCGTTCGCGTTCGGTGAGGCGCCGGCAAAATTCGACGGCCTCGGTCCACGAAACGTTTTCGACGGGGCGGGCCTCGTCCTGGAAACGCGCGGGGTTGTTGCCCATGAGGGCGGTCCACTCGCGTTGGGTGACCTCGGTTTTGCCCAACCAGAACGGTTTGGTGAGCGTGACCTGCGTGATGGGGCGCTCGGTGAGTTCGAGGTTCGACTCGCTGCCCATGGCAAACGAGCCGGGGGCGACGGGGAGCAGCGTGAGGTCGAGCTCGGGGATGGTCCACGCATGGCCGATTTCGGCGGTGAGGATTTTTTCGAGGCGGAGCGAGAGGGTTTGTTTGCCGTTGGGCGGGAGCGTCACGCTGCGCGTTTCGGAACGATAGCCGGAGGCGGAGAATTCGAGGGTGAGCGCTTGGTTGGCCGGCTGAGTGAGCCGCTGGGTCTTCGGGACGAAGGTCAGCTTACCGCCGATGGTGAGCGTGTAGCCGGCGGGACCGACTACGTCCAAGGTCAGCGTGCCCGGTTTGGGCGAGAGCTTCACGTCGACGACGGTGGGCGTGCCGTCTTTCACTTGGACGGATTTGCTCCACGGTTCGTAGTCCGGGTGCGTGATTTCCAGCAGGCGTTGACCGACTTCCAAGCGATCGATGCGGCCCGATTTGAGGGTAACAGAATGGGCGTCGACGGTGAGTTTGGTTTTGGGGAGATCGAGATCGGCCGGCGTGAAGCGCAGCGCGACCTCGCCGCTCTCGACGAGCAGGGCGCCGACGTCGATCGTTTGCAGCTCGCGGGGTTTGAGGGTCACGGTGCGACTGGCGCGGCGATAGCCGGGCAGTGAAACCGAGATCGCGAGGAGTTTGTTGGAGGGTTGCTCCGTGAGGGTGGCAGGGGTGACGCCAACGCTGGCTCCGTTGATGATGACGTGGGCGCCGTCGGGCACGGAAAAAACGCGCAACTCGCCGGGAGCGGAAACTTGCGCCGGTGCCACGCGGACGGGGCGACCGGACACCAGCGTGACATTGGCCTGCTGGGCTTCGAGGTAGTCGGGGTGCGCGAGTTTGAACGTGTAGGTGCCGACGGGGAGCGCTTTTTCGGCGCGCAGCGGGCCGGTGGCGGGAAGGGTGCCGATAGCTTTTTCGCGGCCGCGCTCGTTGGTGGCGGTGACGACGGTGCCGGGGCGACCGACGACGAGCACGGAGCCGAAGACGGGCGTGAGTTGCACGGCGGCGGCGCCGCGGCCGGCCGAGACATTCACACGCACGCGCGTGCTGGTGTGGCCGGGGGCCTGGACGGTGAGCTCGTGGTCGCCGTCGGGAATGCCGGTGAGCGCGAGGCGACCGGTGTCGGGCACGGCTTGGTTGGTGGCCTTGGCGAGCCAGACGCGCGCATCGGCGTCGGGCGGGGTCACAGTTACGATGAATTCAGGCGCGGCGGTGACGGTGAGCGCGGCGACGGGAGCGGGAGGAGCGGCGGACTTTTTTTCCGGTGCGGTCGGGCGCGGCCAAAAGGCAACGGCGGCGGCGAGCAATCCAACAACGGCTGCGGCCAAGGCGAGGCGCGTGGCGGGATGGCGCCGGGCGGCTCCTTGGGCGGGCACCGTGGTCGTGGCGCGGGCACTGCTGTCGAGGGAGAGGCCGAGGCGCGCGGCGACGTCGGCGGCGGACTGGGGGCGGTCGGCGGCTTTTTTCGCGAGGCAGGCGGCGATGGTTTTTTCCCACGCGGCGGGAATCGGCTCACGCGCGGTGATGCCAAAGGCGGCGCGGCGGGCGGTGATCGAGGGCGGAACGATTTCGCGGAGCAGGGTGACAATGTCGCCCTCGTAGAAGGGTGGTTTGCCGGTGAGGAGTTCGAAGACCGTGGCGCCGAGCGAGTAGATGTCGTCGGTGACGGCGGCGGGTTCACCCATGAGCTGCTGCGGGCCGGCGTATCCGAGCGAGGCGGACGCAGACTTGGGCTGGCCGGTGAGACGGGTGCCGCTGTTGAGGAGACTGCGGGCGATGCCGAAGTCGGCCACTTTTAGATCGCCGGCGGAGCTGACGAGGAGGTTGAGGGGTTTGAGATCGCGGTGGACGAGGCGGACTTTGGTGTGGGCGTAGTCGAGGGCGGAGCAGAGTTGCGCGACCCACGGGGCGAGCGCGGCGGGCGAGAAGCAGCGGTCGGGCTGGGCGAGTTTGCGCTCGGCGAGGGAACCGCCGTCGACGAGCTCCATGCTGATGGCGGCGCGAGTGCCGTCTTCAACGAGGTCGTAGACGCGGACGATGTGCGGGTGCGTGAGGTCGAGACAACGGCGCGTCTCGGCGGCGAGGTCAGTCATGGCCTCGCGGTCGCGGACGACGGTTTCGGGGAGAAACTTGAGGGCGACGTCGCGTTGCAGCTTGGTGTCCTCGGCGCGCCAGACGACGCCCATGCCGCCGCGGCCGAGTTCGGACTTCAGGCGGAAGCGGGCGGAGAACGCGAGGTTCAGCGGGGGCAGATCCTGCGTTTGCTCGAGGTTGGGCGTATCGGCCACGGCGGAGATTCAGTCACGCACACGCGCAGAGGCAAGGGCGCGGCGCGCGGGGAAATTACTGAGCCGCACCGGAGCGTTACGCCGGCAGATCGGCCGGCAGCGTGAAGAACGCGAAGGTGCCGCCCATGCCTTCGATGGCGGACTGACCGCAGGGCACGCACCGGTCCGCGAGGCCGAGGGTGCGCGCGGCGGCTTCGCTGAGCATCGCGGGGCAGTTGAAAGTCTTGGCGAGTTTCTCGCTGCGGAAGAGAAAGTTGACGTCCTGGCCGGTGAGTTCCTCGCCGCGGTCGTTGTGCGTGAAAAGGACTTTGCCGTAGTGGACGGCGAGGCGGAACGGCAGCGGGCTCGCGGGGCGCCAGGCGGCGATCGCGCGAAGCGAGTCGAGGAGGGCGGCCGGCGGAGCGGTGTCGGCGAGCCAGTAGGCGAAAATGGCGTCGCCAAGGTAGCCGTTTATGTGGCCGTCGTGGCCCTCGATCAGCGGGCGGATGCCGGTGATCCACGTCTGCATCTGGCGCACGGCGGCTTCGCTGCCGACGCGGTCGTTGAGGGTGGTGAAGCCGACGACGTCGACGAGGAGCAGCCAGCAGGGGCGTTCGCGGACATGATCGAGACGCTGCGTGGCGGCGTAGTCGGCGGGGGCCGCGGGGCTGCCGGGTGTGAGGCGACGTGTGCAGCGAAAACGCAGGGTAATTTCACCGAGGCGAATCTCGTCGCCGTCGCGCAACGTGACCGGGCGGGTGATGGCGGCGCGGTTGACGAAAGTGCCGTTGCGGCTGTGGAGATCGCTGAGGGTGTAGCCCTCGCCCTCGGCGGCCAGAAGCGCGTGGCGGCGCGAGAGGGCGGGGTGCTCGAGCACAAGATCGTTGTCGATCTGGCGGCCGATGGCGCAGCGTCCGGTGAGCCAATGCGTCCGGCCGTCGGGCAGTTCGAGCCACGAATCGGGGAGGGCGGGTGGAGCGGGAGGGGTCATGCGGCGGCGCGGAGAGGCGTGTGTGTGAAAACGCGCCGCGCGAGGCAATGCGCAAGTGGGCCCGGCGGAGCGATACTGAGGGTAGAAGCCGCGGGGCGGGGCGGGGTGGTGGATGTGCTGGGGCAGGGTAGTTGCGACGGCGAGAGGGGGGCTGTGACCGAGGCGCTTGCGTGCGGCAGCTGTTCCCGTTTCATCCGCTTATGCCTCATGTCGCCGAACCCGATCACCTGCGCGCTGCTCATGCGCACCAAGTGGCGATCTATCGGGCGATGACGCCGCAACAGCGTCTGAGGCAGGCGCTCAAAATGAACCAGATGATGCGCACGGCGTTGGCGGCGGGCTTTCGTGCGCGACAGCCAGAGTGGAGCGAGGCGCAGATAAAATGCGCGGTGGCGGACCGTATTCTCCATGCACACACCGGATGAGGTGGCGTTGTTCGCCCTGCGGCTGGAGGCGATCGGGGCGCCCTATATGGTTACCGGAGCGACGGCCGCGATTCTTTACGGACAACCACGCGTGACCAACGACATTGACGTGGTGCTCGCGCTTGACGACGCGGCCCGCACGGCGCTCCTACGGACGTTTCCCGAGACGGAATTTTACGTCCCGCCGGAATCGGTCATCCGGGCGGAACAGGCGAGAAATCAGCGCGGCCACTTCAATCTGATCCATCACGACAGCGGCTACAAAGCGGACATCTATCTCGCCGGTGCCGACCCTCTCCATGCCTGGGCGCTGGCCCTGCGGCGGAAAATGCGCTGGAGCGAAGACTTGGAAATATCGGTGGCTCCGCCGGAGTATGTGGTGCTGCGAAAACTGGAGTTTTATCGCGAAGGGCATTCGGCGAAACATCCGGCGGATATCCGCGCGATCAGGGAAATCACGGGCGTCGACGAGTCGCTGATGGCGCCGTGGTTGGAGCGCGCCGGACTCAAATCGCTCTGGCAGGATCTTGCCATTTGAGAAGCGCGAAGCGGTTTACCGTGGAGATAACGAGGCGGCCACGGGTTTCGACCGGACTAGTCGGCACGGCCCGGTTAGAGCGTGGGGCGCTCGAGGAAACGGACGAGAAACCACGCGAGCGCGGGGGAAAAAATGAAACACGTTGCGGCGTAGCCCGCGAGGAGGGCGAACGTGACGCCGGGGCCGGGAAAGCTTTTGCGGATGCTGAGCCAGAGGCCGTGCACGTGGTCGGGGAGGGCGCGTTCGTATTTGGTCGGCGCGACGTCGGGGAACTGGCGCGCGACCATTTCGCGAAGGAGCGAGACGGCTTCGCGGTCGAGCGGGCGGGTTTGCCACGAAGGATCGCGGCGGGCGTCGCGCACGAGGCGCGCGCGGCGGTAGGCGACCGGCGTGGTAAACGCCATGAACACAACGACGGAGCCGAGGATCCACATCTGGCCGTTCCACGCGAGCCAGCCGAGGCCGCAGATGGCGAGGAGGCGGAAGATGAGTTCGAGGAGCGGATAGCGGGAGAAAAGGGTTTCGTTGGCGATCTGGCCGCCGTCGAGTGGGACGAACGGGATCAGGTTAAAGCCGTTCAGCACGAGCGAGACCCACGCGAATTGCACCAGCCACGGCGCGGGTGCGAAGTAGAACGCGAGGCCGCCGGCGACGGCGGCGGTGATGAGGCCAAAGAGCGGGCCGGCGAGGGCGACGAGGGCGTTTTTCGTGGCGTCGAGTTCGCGCGGTTCGCCGGTGGCGAGGCCGCCGAAGAGCGGGATGAAGAGCATGCGCACGTTTTTGTAGCCCGACAGGCGCATCGCAAAGACGTGGCCGAGCTCGTGCAACGCGATCGCGAGACCGATGAAGAGGACGGATTTCCATCCCCAGTTCATGCCGCCGAGCGCGAGGAACAAAAACAGCGTGGCGAGCAGCGAGATGTGGTTGGCGGCTTTGGGAGGCGCCTCGCCACGGGCGATGATGGCGGCGAGGAGAATGTCGTCGGGCGACGAGAGGACGAGGGGAGGGTTTTCTTCGGGAGCGGGGACGGGGGGAGGCGTGACGGTAGGCGGGGTGGACTCAGTCGGAGCAATGATTGAGGCGGGCACGAGGGGCGGCGGCGCCGGCGGGGTCGGCTCGGGTAGCGAGGGATCGGCGGGTGTCATCGGGTGAAGGCGGCGGGGGGCAGGAGAGATTGGAGCGCAGGGCGTGCCTCAGTCGTCTTCGCCGGGGCCCTCGACGACCAGACGGAGGGCGTCGAGGCGGAGGCGGGCGGCGGTGATGGCGGTGGTGGTGTGCGTGAGTTGCTCCTGCGCGAGGGCGATCTCGGCGGGGCGGATGTGGTCGTTGATTTTTTGGAGATCGACGAGACGCTGGAGATCGGCGGCAAGGGCGGCGGTGGCGCGCGTGTGCGCGGCGGTTTTCAGCGCGAGGCTGCGGGCTTCGGCGCGCTCGGTGGCGGTCTCGAGCATTTTTTTGAGGAAACCGAGATTGAAGCCGGGGCGTTCGAGGAAGCGGTGGAGGACGCCGTCGGAAAAATCGTTGGCGAGAGCGGCGGCCGGGTAGGCCTCGGTATGTTCGGCTCCGCGGAGGTCGATCACCACGCGCACGGGCGTGGGCGCGAGAAACTGGTCCACGTGCCAGCGCGAGTCGGCGACGGTTTCGAGGACGAAGATCGCTTCGAGGAGGAGGTTGGGCTTGTCGCTGCGGAGAAAGCCGAAGGCGGTGGTGCCGGATTTCGAGTCGATGAGGAGGTCGATCGCGTCCTGCACGAGGGAGTGATCGGCGGAGAGGAAGCGGATGTCTTCGCGGACGATGGCGCGGGCGCGGTCGAAGGTGGCGAGCATGCCGTCGGCCGGGATCGACGGGAAGGACTCGACGTAGGCGTGGCTCGGATCGAGGAAGAGGTCGCCCTCCTCGTGGTCTTTCAGGCGCACGCCGAAGTGATCGAGGAGATCGGAGAGAAACGTGCGGAGAAACGGGTCTGCGTCGGCAGCGCGGACGCGCTCGATCACGCGGGCGGCGACGGCGGGATTGAACGAGTTGATCTCAAGGAGGCGGTCGCGGCCCAGTTTCATTTTCAACGAAAGCTCGCGGCGGAATTCGGCGGTCTCGGCGATGAAGGCGTCGAGCTGCGGTCGCGCGACTTTAGCGCCGCCGGAACCGTAGTCGTGAGCGAGCGCGAGCAGGCGGGCTTTGAATTTGTCCTGATAGTCGTTGCCGCCGTGGAGCGAGGTCTCGAAGGCGTCGAGGCCGCGGTGATACCACTCGACGACGCACTCTTCGGCGCTGCCGGTGACGTAGGGAACGTGGATGCGGATCGTCTGGGTTTGGCCGATACGGTCGAGGCGCCCGATGCGCTGCTCGAGGAGGCCGGGATTGAGCGGGAGATCGAAGAGGACGAGGTGGTGAGCGAACTGGAAGTTGCGGCCCTCGCTGCCGATCTCGGAGCAGATGAGGAGCTGCGCACCGTCGGGCTCGGCGAACCACGCGGCCTGGCGGTCGCGTTGGACGAGGGGCAGGCCCTCGTGGAAGAGGCCAACTTTGAGGCTGATTTTTTCCTGCAGGGCGGACTCGAGCGCGATGACTTTGCGCGCGGATTTGCAGATGAGGAGGATTTTGGCGGGGCGTTGCGCGAGGAGAAACGCGACGAGCCAGTCGAGGCGCGGATCTTCGCGGAAGGCGTAGCGGAGCGCGCCGTCGTCGCCGGTTTCCTCGGCGGCGAGCTCGCGGGCGATGCGGGCGAGGTGCGTGAGATTTTGCGCGACGTCGAGCGGCGCGGGGCAGAATTTGCGCTTCGGGAAACCGGTCATCGCGGCGCGGGTGTTGCGGAAGACGACGCGGCCGGTGCCGTGCTGGTCGAGGAGCGTCTTGAGCAACGCGTCGCGGGCGCCGGGCATGGCCTTGGTGAGGGCGTCGAGGTGTTCGGCGAGGCGCGCGGGATCGCGGTTGAAGATTTTTTTGAGCGCGGTGCGGTCCTTCGGCGCGAGCGGTTTTTGCTCGATGATTTTTTCGGCGATGCCGGCGACGGCGCCGAAACGCTCGGACTCGGCGACGAAGCGGTCGAAATCGTCGTAGCGCGCAGGATCGAGCAGCCGCAGGCGCGCGAAATGGCCGGCGAGGCCGAGTTGCGTGGGCGTGGCGGTGAGTAGGAGGAGGCCAGGGCTGCGTTGCGCGAGTTGCTCGACGAGCAGGTAGTCGGGGCTGGCGGCTTCGGGCGTCCACGCGAGGTGATGGGCTTCGTCGACGACGACGATATCCCATCCGGCGGCGAGGGCTTGGTCGCGGCGGAGTTCGGCGGAGGGATTTGGAGCGGAGAGAAACGGGACGGCGCAAAGCGCGAGCTGGGTGGCGAGAAACGGATTTTGCGCGGGGTCGCTCGCTTCGCAGGCGAGGCAGCGGGCTTCGTCGTAAATGCTGAACCAGAGATTGAAGCGGCGGAGCAGCTCGACGAACCACTGGTGCGTGAGGGACTCGGGGATGAGAATCAGAATGCGTTTCGCCTGCCCGACGGCGAGGAGGCGTTGGAGGATCAGGCAGGCCTCGATGGTTTTGCCGAGGCCTACTTCGTCGGCGAGGAGGACGCGCGGCAGTTGGCGCGAGGAAACCTCGTGGAGAATGTAGAACTGGTGCGGGATGAGTTCGAGACGACCGCCAAGGAAACCGCGCACGTCGGACTGGCGGAATTTCGCCTGGGCCTGGAGCGCGCGGTAGCGGAGATCGAAGACCTCGCCGGGGTCGGTCTGACCGGCCATGAGGCGCTCTTGCGGGAGATCGACGCTCGTGACGTCGGAGATCGCATCTTCGCGCACGCGACGACCGGCGCAGAGATAGGTGAGCAGTCCGGCGGTTTCCTCGACGGCGTCGATGGTGAGCGTGGCGCCATCGCGCGTGGTGAGGGTCTCGCCGGCACGGAATTGCACGCGTTTCAACACCGGTGTGCCGAGGGCGTAGAGGCGATTTTCGCGGGTGGCGGGGAATTCGATCCCGATGCGTTTGGCCGACGGATCGACGCGCGCGACCACGCCGAGACCGAGCTCGGGCTCCCGTTCACTCATACAACGCTGACCAACGACGCTTAACGACATGGCGGCATGAGGGCGGAGACGCGGGCGAACTCAAAGGGAATTTAGGCAGGGATGGCGTGTGGCTTGCGACGCCGGAGCGGCGGGGATTGGCTGACGGTATGAACAAAACGATGTGGAGCGTGGGCTGGGCGGGCATGGTGGCGGTGTTTGGCATGATCGGCGTGCGTGCGGAAACACTGCGCGTGGCGACGGTCGCGGACGTCGTCGCGGCGACCAAGCGGGCGCAGGCTGGCGACGAGATCGTGTTGGCCGACGGCGAATATCGGGACCTGAAGGTGATGCTCGCGGCGAAGGGCGAGCCGGGGAAACCGATCGTGTTGCGCGGGGAGAAGGTCGGCGCGGCGGTGTTGACCGGGGCGCCGGGCGTGGTGGTGACGGGCGAGCACATCGAGGTGCGCGGGCTGTTCTTCAAAGACGGCCGTTGGCCGGCGGGCGCACGCGGCGCGGTGAATTTCGACGGCGCGGGGCACAGTCGGTTGACGGAGTGCCGCTTTGAAAATTCCACGCTGACGGGCGGAGTGGCGCTCGTGAGTTTTCGCAATGGAGCGCGCGACTGCCGCGTCGACCACAGCCGCTTCGTGAATACGCGCTTTCGCTCCGTGGTCGTGGTGGTTGACGACAATTCGCTGAAGAAAGGGTCGCCGGTGCGAAACCGGATCGATCACAATGTGTTTCAAGATGTGCCGCCGCTGAATGCGAACGGCGCGGAGACGATTCAGATCGGCCAGCGGGCGATTCCGCACAGCGACCTGCGGCCGGAAACAATCGTCGAGGACAACGAGTTTGTGCGCTGCGACGGCGAGGCGGAGATCATCAGCGTGAAGACCACGGGAAATATTATTCGCAACAATGTGTTTCGCGACAGCCGCGGCGAACTCGTGATGCGCCACGGAAATTTGAATACGGTGACCGGAAATCGGTTTGAGGGCGGAAGCGGCGGCATTCGGCTCTCGGGGCACGGTCACATTGTCACCGGCAATTCGATGACGAATTGTCGCGGCACGGGCATCCGGCTCTACTACGGCACGCCGGACCTGAAGCACCCGGCGTCGTATCTGCCGGTGTATGACTGCGTGATCACGGACAACACGATCGTGAATTGCGGCGTCGCGGGCATCCTCGTCGGGGATAGCAAGAACGCGCACCACAAGAATGAAAAGTGGACGGGTGCGCCATGGTTCGCTTCGGCGGTGATGGATTGCACGGTCGCGCCTGCGAAGAATCGGATCGCGAACAACACGATCACCGGCAAGCCGGGTAAACTGATCAAAATCGACGATGCGCCGGACAACACGATCGAGGGCAATACGCTGAACGAGCGGCCGTAGCGCGCGTTTGGTCTGCGACTGGTGGCGAAACGGCGCGCACAAGGCGCGCCCCTACGTTGTGTAAGAAAACGCACTGAAATGCGTGCGGAGGTGCGCGGCGGAATCAAACCGGTGGCGTTGAGGCAAGGTTTTGCTTCAATCGGCCAATCCAAATCTCGCATGAATCTCCGACGTGCTTCTCGTGCTCTGGTTGTTTGCTGCTGGCTATCGCCTTTCGTGGTGTTCGCCGTGGATCTCCACGTAGATCCGCGAGGGAACGACGCATGGTCGGGGCGGCTCGCGGCGCCGAATGCGGCGCAGACGGACGGCCCGCTCGCTTCGCTCGACGGTGCGCGGCTCGCGGTGCGGAAGCTGGCCCGGCCGCTCGCAGAGCCGGTGAGGGTGATTTTCGCGGGGGGCGTGTATCGCATCGAGCAGGCGGTGGCGTTTGACGCGCGCGACTCGGGTGAAACCGGTCGCGTGATTTCGTATGAAGCGGCGGCGGGCGCGGAGGTCGTGATCTCGGGCGGCAAGGCGCTGCCTCCGTTCACGGCGGGCGAAGCCGGGCGTTGGGAATTGAAGGTGCCGGCGGACCTCGCGAATTTCGAACAACTCTGGGTGGGCGAGCGCCGGGCTGTGCGGGCGCGCGCGGTGAGTCAGGGGTATCCGTTTCTCCGCAACCTCGAAGAGGAAAAGAGGGTTCCGTCCGAGATGGGGAGCGAGGTCTACGAGCAAACGCTGCGCGTCTCGCCGGCGGACTTGCAGGCGTTTCGCGGCGTGTCGGCGGCGGAGACCAAGGATGCGGTGATCAATTTCTATCACAAGTGGGACAACACGCGGCGCCGCGTGGAATCCGTCGATCTGGTCAAGGGCTTGTTGGTGGTCCGCGGCGGTGCGGTGAAGCCGCACAACACGCTCGATCACAACACGGGTTTCATCATCGAAAATTTGCCGACGTATCTCGATCAACCGGGCGAATGGTTTCTCTCGCGTGACGGCGGGATGAGCTACCTGCCGCGGCGGGGTGAGACGGTGGCGCAGGCGCGGGCGATCTATCCGGTCGCGGAGAAATTTCTCACGCTGGCGGGGGACGCGGCGCGGCGCGTGGAGCATCTGCGCTTTCAGGGGCTGAAGTTCCGGCACGCGAAGGGCGTCGCTTCGGTCGCGACCTTTGAGGCGAATCAGGCGGCGGTGCGGAGTGTCGACGGGGTGATCACGCTCGCGCACGCGCGGCAGGTGGTGTTTACGGGCTGCGAGCTGGCGCACTTCGGCAGCTATGGCTTTTCACTGCAGCAGGGATGCCACGAGGTCTCGGTCGAGCAATGTCTCATCACCGACATGGGCGCCGGCGGGATCAAAGTCGGCACGCTCAACGACGAGCCGAAGCCGGAGAATCACGCGAGCCACAATCGCGTGCACAACAATATCATTCGCGACGGCGGGCTGCTCTATCCGTGCGCGGTCGGTGTATGGATCGGCTCTTCGTCGGACAACGAAGTTACGCACAACGAGATTTCGGATCTCTACTATTCGGCGATCTCGGTCGGCTGGCGGTGGGGCTACGCGCCGAGCAATGCGAAGCGCAATCGCATCGAGCGAAACCATCTGCACCACCTCGGCAAAGGCCTGCTCTCCGACATGGGCGGCGTCTACACGCTCGGTCCCTCCGAGGGCACGAGTGTGAGTCACAACCTCATCCACGATGTGACCTGTCTGAGTTACGGCGGCTGGGGGCTCTACACCGACGAAGGCAGCACGGGCATCACGATGGAGGGCAACGTAACCTACAATACGACCGACGGCGGATTTCATCAGCACTACGGCCGGGACAATATCATTCGAAACAACATCTTCGCGTTCTCCAGCGAGGTGCAGGTGAAGCGCAGCCGCGCCGAGGCGCATCGCTCGTTTACGTTTGAGAACAACCTCGTGGTTTA